>NZ_JBEBKJ010000007.1:0-76620 GCF_040079455.1 Methyloglobulus sp.
GGAATCATGCTTACTACAAAACCTATGGTTATTAATAGGGTATAGTCTATTTCTAAAGCAAAATGTGATCAAGAGACAGGTAACATACCCCGTCATGCGTTCGCTGTATCTTTCTGTATTGGAATCCCATGCGGCGTACTACGCTACGCTAGTACGCCCTACGTGCTGGTTGTTTGCCGGTGCCACAGCCAAATGCCAGAAAACGGCAGCATGAATGGCTATAAAGATAAAGTCGTTAATTAATTGATAAATAAAGTATTCAAAAAAAATGCCTTGTTTACCTTCATAATTGCTGGTGTTTAAAAAGCCAAGCAAAATAAGCCATGTGAACGAAAGGGTAATGCTGCCAAATTTCCAGAATTTTCTATAGAAAAAATAAAATTTATCATCGTAAAACCATTTAGCTTGGTAAAAAAAATGTGTTGCAAAAATCCCAATTGTCAAAATATATAATAGTACTGTTAGGGCAATTTTAAGGTATTCGGGCAACTGCTGATAAGGGCCATGATCGGAAGCGCAACCTTCAATGGGAAAGGTCAAAAAGCTCATACCCATACAACCCCAGGAGTATAAATAAATTATAATCAATATTAGGTATGTTTTAGCTAAGTAAAATAGGTTTTTTTTAAAAAGCTGATTGCTTTCAGACACAGCAATTCTCCATGTCCAGTGTAAAAGGAAGCAGCACTTTGTTGAAAAGTGCTGTTTCTTAATTAAGGTTATTTATTCAATTTGCAACAGGTGTAAATTTCGTCGGTTGTATTCTATACCAACTGCCAAAAAAATAGCTGTAGCCGGGTGCAACGCGTGACGGGGTATGTACCCCGTCACTCACGTTTTGCTGACGGTGGCGTTTTTGAACCTGCTGAAACCCTGCGAACGGGGCAACATGCCCCGTCCGGCGTAGTCCACCAATAGTCGAGGGCTGGCAGGCTTTTTTTGCCCACTGTCGGCAACTACGCTACATTCAGGTTGCTTGCTATGAATTAATCCACAGGCTTATAGTGAATTAGTACACAGACAGTTCGTTTTAAAGCATGTTTAAATCACCACAGGATACCCAAATAGTCGGTATTCAACAGCTTGGCAATTTGCCTTTGCTACCATAAAACCAAAGGAGGCGACCATGTCTTTATCTCATCAAACCATATGTAAGTTTTTACAGCGCGATACAAAAACCAGTTTAGGGTTCTTAATTTTGCTGGCATTTATCATTACTAACCAAGCAATGGCTGCGGTTAATAATAGAGTACCAGTGTCATTAAATTCATCGGTATTGTCGGCTAAGCAAAAGGATCAAATCGATACCTTGGCTAACTTCCACTTTGTCTCAAATCTACAAGAAGCAATCAGTGCGGTTAACTTATTGCCCAGTTTAGCATCCAGCGAACCGCGAATAACCTTTGCCGATGCCAAACGGTCGTTATGCTACTACCGGAACAATTTTTTCGGGAAAAATATCCGCGCCAGTTATACGGTAGACGACCTGGAACTTGATCCGCCACTCGTCACAAATTTTGGCGCTTACTTTTTAGACTTGACCCGCACCGGAGCCCAAACGCTGTTTGTGAATTGCGATGGCTTTACGTATCGAATTCCTATCACTTTGCCTAATCCCGTTACGGGGGCGGAGCCGGATATACAATTACCAAACAAGCCGCCTGCGATTGCTAGCTTCCAAGCTAAATTGAATGCTGCACCAATAATTGGAGCGGCAAAAAACAGTGTCGTAACCTTGGTAGCGAACGCCACCGACCCTAATAACGACCGTTTGGTTTATACCTGGGGAAGTAATGCAGGAGCAATCGTCTCCACTAACGGCAACATGGCAAATTGGAAATTGCCAAATTCAACTGGGCTTAACTTTGCTTATGTGCTTGTCTCTGATGGCAAGGGCGGCTACCGCGAAGCTGGCTTAACGGTAACCACCGATGGCGGCACAGTTCCTACGCCAGCTCCGGTCGCGGCGGTTAGCAACCCTTCCGACAAAGTGCCATTGGCGGATCACTTCTTGACGTTTTTTTCCACTAAGGAGCGGGAAGTATACCTGCCAAGGGATTCCCTAGGTGCTGACACTAAGATGGGGTCTTGCCGCTATTATGAGGCCATTAAAGCGGTAACTGGTTGTGATGCACAAGGGAATTTAATCAACCCTACGGTTAATTTTGCAAACTGGAAACTGAAATGGGGGCTGAATAACGGCGGTATACGTGCCATCTACGCCAATAAAGCCGACCTAAACCGCGAGCGTGACGCGCATGGCATCAGCAATGCCCAGGGAACCGCTTTTTATGTATGCAGTTACCCTCGTAATGACAACCTCAACAGCAATGTTAACCTCAGCAACGCAATCAACAACAAGAATCTTCAGTTCTGTGGTGCCGTGGAATATTCCCCCACACCAGGCGTGAATGGCAATCGACCGTTCACCAAGTTCTTAACTTTCGCGCCTTCTGGCCAATTATTGCAATCCGTCAACTTGGATGGGCGTGGTGAAAAATACCTGCCGGGTTCATGTATAGTCTGCCATGGTGCCGCTGATGATAATCGTACGTCCACACCTGCTTATCCCAGCTTCACCCGTTTTGCGGAAAATGGCACGACTTCGCCCAATTTGAAAGCCCAATTTATACCCCTTGATTTGGAAAGTTTCGTTTTTTCCGGACAATCTGGACTTACCCGTGCAGCACAAGAACCGGCGTTGCGCGCCCTCAATAAATTGGTGTTGAAAACTAACCCCGCCCCCGCCATAGTGGAGGCTATCAACGGCTGGTATCCAACACCTACATCCAATTTCAACGGCAATTTCACCCCATCTGGATGGGCTGGACATGAATCGCTGTATAATAAAGTCGTTAAACCTTATTGTCGTTCATGCCATATTGCCATGGATGCCAACTCTGCCCAAGTCTTCAATAAATTTAGTGAGTTTAGGGACATGAATTTTGAATTAAGCCAACGTGTTTGCGGTAATACAGGCGGCGTGGATCGTAAGCGTTACTCCATGCCAAATGCATTGGTTACCTTTGATCTTTTTTGGAAAGACAATAATGCTAAAGCTGCTTTACTCAAGTACTTAACCGATGAGGGAGAAATAATACCCAGCAATGGCGATGGATGTAAGCCACCACAATAACCCGATGATAGAAGCCTGTTAAATCAATGGAGTATCTGACTCCATTGATTTTCTTACAGGCTGGAGTTTGTGCTTGCTAATCAAATTTTGGCGTACGGAATTACAGCCAATCTAACATTATTTCTAATGCTACAAAACCGCTAACGCCTAGCTTGGAAAAAATCTTTTAAAAGACTAGCGCATTCATCCGCCAGGATGCCGCCCTCCCAAGTGATTTTATGGTTTAAGAAATCGGCATCGGCAAGACTTAAGGCATTACAAACTGCACCTCGTTTAGGATCGTAAGCACCGAATACTAAGCGCTTTATTCGCGCATGGGCAATTGCGCCCATGCACATGACACAGGGTTCCAGGGTTACGTACAGGGTGGTATTGACGAGACGGTAATTAGCTATGCGTTTGCCCGCTTCTCGCAAAGTGGTGATTTCTGCGTGGGCAGTCGCATCAAAGCTGGCTATGGGGGAGTTCCAGCCTTCTGCAAGGCATTGGTTGTCTTTGACCAACACCGCACCGATGGGGACTTCACCAAGAGATTCGGCCCGTTGCGCCAGTCTTATGGCATGACGCATCCAGGCTTCGTCTTGTTCGGTTATTCCCATTTAATAGTTACTATAGATGAAACTATATAAAAACATATTATTTTTAATAAAAAATAAAAATGTGTAAGCACTAAAAAATTTTAAAGTTTAAAAAATCAGAGCATTATAATTAAGCTTCAACTGGTTAACAGATACCCTGATTACTTATTGTGCACTATTTTTATAACAGGACTGTAACAAATTTCCATCGAGCAAAATTTATTACCCACCAGCCGCCGCCAATCTCTGATTACGGGCGTACGACGTAGATCGAGCGTGTTGATCAATTTATTGCAAAATTTGGGATGATCATCGCTTGCTACCAATTGTTTTGAAGCTCAAAATTCGGCTGTAAAGATACTGGGTATTTCTCGACTGATGGGGATCACACTTCAACTTTTTAGATATTGTAAAAGTGTAGCTACATCAAGCCAGCGGTTTTGATATGAACAAAAAACCCGATAGTGTTCAATTTATGTGGTTTCAGGCAGACAAAAGATCTGCAATCGCTGAAAATCCTGGAAACGTAGCGTTAGCGGAGTGAAGATTTTTAGTCCCCAGAAGCGATAGTGCTGTGTGTTTTCACGAAGCGCTGTTTGCGGCGTGAAAATGCACAGCTTTACGACATCGCGTCGAGTCATTGCGCAACGATGTCCCATACCCCTTGTCGGGTATGGGACGAGGGTAGCAGGACGGCTGGGGCAGCCGCAGGCATTGGCGGTCGCGTTAAGTTTTTGCCGCTTGTTTGGACAGGATGTCCTCAAAACAAGCTTTCGCAAAAATAGCGACTCCCCGCTTTGCTATCGGCAGTAACATAATCGTCATGGGACTGCTGCGATTGACGATTTAGTCAAGGTTACTGGCCATAGTCGTCGTTGTAGTAAGGGGCTTGTTGCCACCCATTTTGTTGACGTTGCATTTTTCTGTTTTGTTGATGATCGACATAAGCTCCAACCGCCGCGCCCACCGCGCCGCCTGCTAACGCGCCTAAACCTGCGTTCGCCAAATCATTGCCGCCAAAGGCCGTGCCAAGGGCTGCACCGGCCACAGCACCAACGCCGCCACCGATGAGTGCTTTGTTCACACGGCTGCTACCTCTACCTCTACCGCTATTGTATCCATAGTTGTTGTAGTCATTGTTATAACCGTACGGTTGTTGACTGGCACAAGCTGTTAACAAGACGCTAATTATTGTTGTTAATATGATTTTCTTATTCATTTTTGTAAGCCTCATTTTTTTGTTGTTTAAAACACATTTTTTGTTTGTCGTAACCAGTGTATTAAATGAAACCTTAATCAGAACTGAACAGGGCAACTCCAACTTCGTTGGTATATACCAAACTCAATTGCAATCAAATATTGGAGCTATTTTAGATGGGATTATATTGAGCCGATTGCATAAGAAAACTGGTTTATATTCAATATTTTTTTGTCAATCAATATCCAAAATCTCCATCTCTGGGGATAAATATTGCTGGGGTAGGATGGGATGCCAGGAAAGATATTACGATTTGGTCAACTTGAAATGTTTTGTTCGAGATAAGTTAAAAATTTAGATATTAGCCGACAAAAACTCTTGGTTCGAATTGGTGTTTACTACCGCTTAAATGACAAGCACCATACTCCTGTGAGAGATTGGTCATACATTGGTATGCATACACTTATGGAATGGGGAATAGATGGTTTCCAAGCTTTAAAGATTGAATGAAAGAACCATGGATTTAAATGCCAGATACTTTCATTCCTCTACGCACCATCGGCTTAAATTACTCCAACAATTTTAATTGCCATTTTTTTAAAACAACTGTTGGTTTTAGTACTGCTGACGGGGCAGTAGCAAATCCTCCAGGAAAAATGCGGATAGCTCAGTGCGTCCTGTCACTCCAGATTTCCGGTAAACCGCACGGGCCTGGTCGCGTATGGTTCGTTCGCTTGCATTACGCAAATGGGCAATTTCGCCATGGCTGAGGCCTTTTAATATGAGTAGGCCGACTTCCGCTTCAGCCGGGGTTAGTTGCCAGACATCAAACTGTTTTTGAATTTGAACGGCCAATCCCGCGATAAGCTCACGGTTGGCCTCACGCCACTGTTGGGCTTGTTGATTTGCCAATGCTAAATTCTGCGTCAGAATATTAATTTTGGCTTGGGCAAATTGATAATAAAGCCAGCCAAAATAGACAACTCCCGATAGGGAAAGTATCAGAATAAGCACTTCTGTAAGCAGATGCGTCCAATGCACGCCATCCCAATAGTCACCTGTAATATCGATTGTAATCAAGACAAAAACAAACAAACTGAGAGCAATGGCCCATTGGCTAAACCGTTTGTTATCGTTAAAAAATACCATAAATAATTGCCTATACGTCGGATGACGGATGCCAAAAAAACCAGTTTAACGCAATATAGGTTTCGCTAAAGCGGTATCCTATAACTGACCATGAGAAATAATATGACAACTATTAAAAAAACTGTACACGTATGGAGTCCATTAATCCGTATTGGGCATTGGACTTTAGTAATTTCTTTTTTTACGGCCTATTTCACAGAAGACGATTTCATGAACTTGCATGCATGGGCAGGCTATATCGTGGGGATATATTTACTTACACGAATACTGTGGGGCTTTGTGGGTGGAAATTATGTGCGCTTCCGTGGTTTTATCTATTCCCCGGCTAAGATTATTGGCTATCTAAAAAATCTGATTGCACGTAACCCTCAGCATTATATCGGCCACAACCCGGCGGGTGGAGCGATGGTAATTGCACTTTTGGTCAGTTTAGTTGGTACTACATTGACCGGCATGAAGTTATACGCAGTTGAAGAAAATAAAGGCCCATTTGCGATAACGGCACAGCAAGCACAGTTGCAAATGCGGTCGATTAGCTTAATTGCAGAAGCTAAAGCGGAAGATGACGACGAAGATGAAGAATCTAAAGCCTTAAATATCGACCAGAAGGTCAATAAACAGGCCGAAGAATTTTGGGAAGAATTGCATGAGCTATTCGCTAATTTGACACTATTACTGGTATTTTTACACGTTGGTGGTGTCATCGCTTCTAGCATCATCGATAAAGAAAAGCTGGTAAAAGCCATGTTGACGGGTGAAAAAGATGTCGATGACACTTATCAATAACTTATGAACTATAATGAAAATCCTAAAAAAATGGAGCTAAATTGAGACACTCTGAATTTCATCGCGCCCACCGTATCGGCTGGTTACGTGCCGCCGTATTAGGTGCCAACGACGGTATCGTCTCAACGTCGAGCTTAGTCATTGGTGTCGCAGCTGCCCATGCTGACCTACCTACAATTATTGTCACAGGGGTGGCTGGTTTAGTTGCTGGAGCCATGTCTATGGCGGCGGGCGAATATGTCTCAGTCAGTTCCCAAGTTGACACAGAACAAGCCGACCTCAACCGGGAACGTAAAGAACTGGCGGAAAATCATCATCATGAAGTGAATGAATTAAAAGCAATCTATATCGACAGAGGCCTTGAACCTGAACTTGCCCAGCAGGTAGCCCAGCAACTTATGGCACATGATGCTCTTGGAGCCCATGCGCGGGATGAATTAGGCTTAACCGAAATTACCACAGCCCGACCTCTTCAGGCAGCTATCGTTTCAGCCCTGACATTTTCTTTGGGAGCGTCATTACCGCTGTTGATGGTTATGATTTTCCCCCATTTACCCTTGGCGCATATCAATCAAATAATAATCGATAACACAAGGTTAGATACAATGCCTCTTATCGCCACTGTTGGCTCTATTTCATTGTTGTCGTTGATGCTGTTGGGTGGGCTATCTGCCTTGACGGGTGGTGCCTCTGTTTTGAAGGCGATTGCCCGCGTTACCTTCTGGGGTACGCTATCTATGGTTATTACTGCCAGTGTCGGCTTCCTATTCGGAACAACTAGCGGGTAACCTTATTTCCTTTCTTGATTTGTCCTTCATGCAAGCCATGAGTCATATATATTTTCGATCGCTGAAAATCGTGGAAACGTAGCGTGAGCGGAGTGAAGATTTTTAGTCCCCAGAAGCGATAGGGCTGGGCGATTCCACGCAGCGCGGTTTGCGGAGTGGAATTGCAAAGCATTCCGACATCGCGTCGAGTCATTGCGCAACCAGTTTTATGCCCCTTGTTGGGCATAAAACGCGTGTAGCAGGACGGCTGGGGCAGCCGCAGGCATTGGCTGCCGCGTAGTTTTTGCTGATTTTTCGAGCAGGAGCCCGGAAAAATCTTTCGCAAAAATAGCGGCACTATCATGGTAGATACCTACCTACCCCAAACCTCATAAGTCGACATTCAATTTTTGACAACATCTCTTATCAGCATACAGATTGATTCCTTCATCTATGCTATTGTTTCATAAAATGAATCTGTAGTGATACCATAGTAAACGATTATTTAGTCGGTATCTGTCAGCATTTTATGAGCAACCTTGAACATCAGATCACGGCATTAGAACAAAAAATCCAAAACCTAGATGCAGAACGCGAGGCATTGGTTCAAGCGTTAACCCAGTTAAAACAACAGCAGACACAACAAATCCCGTCACTACACATAACCTGGGCAACTGTTACCCAAAACTCATCCAGTCAGGATAAGGTCAAGTTATTTCGCAGCCTGTTTAAAGGGCGTGATGACATCTATCCCAAACGCTGGGAAAACAGCAAAACGGGAAAATCAGGTTACGCCCCGGCCTGCTTCAATGAATGGAAGCCCATCGTCTGCGAAAAGCCACGCATCAAATGTGGCGACTGCCTAAACCGTTCGTTCATACCCGTTAGCGACCAAGTAATAAGTAACCATCTGGCAGGTAAGGATGGCACGGGGAATTCGTTGGCAGATTTCGTAATCGGCATTTACCCTTTGATGCAAGATGAACGCTGCTGGTTTTTGGCGGTAAATTTTGACAAAGCCAGTTGGAAACACGATGTCAGTGCATTTGCTGCTGCCTGTAAAGACAACCATGTCCCTTACAGCATCGAAAAATCCCGGTCAGTCAAAGGGGCGCATGTCTGGCTGTTTTTTAGCCACGCTGTTTTTGCCGCCGAAGCCAGAAAACTGGGTTCTTACCTATTGACCCAAGCGATGGACAAACACCCAGAATTAGGTTTTGAATCTTATGACCGACTGTTTCCCAACCAAGACACCCTGCCCAAAGGCGGCTTCGGCAATCTCATCGCCTTGCCTTTGTAGAAAAAACCCCAGGAACATGGTAACAGTGTCTTTGTCGATGACAACCGCTGAAAATCCTGGAAACGTAGCGTTAGCGGAGTGAAGATTTTTAGTCCCCAGAAGCGATAGTGCTGTGTGTTTTCACGAAGCGCTGTTTGCGGCGTGAAAATGCACAGCTTTACGACATCGCGTCGAGTCATTGCGCAACGATGTCCCATACCCCTTGTCGGGTATGGGACGAGGGTAGCAGGACGGCTGGGGCAGCCGCAGGCATTGGCGGTCGCGTTAAGTTTTTGCCGCTTGTTTGGACAGGATGTCCTCAAAACAAGCTTTCGCAAAAATAGCGACTCCCCGCATTACTAATGTTTCAATCGGGGCAATTATCGCGTGGTGCGGCCTACGAATTTGCTGAAATAGATATATACGATTTCTTCCAAGCGTGTAAACAGCATCGTATTGGCACGATTAACACATCGGCAGAATCAATAGAGTTTGATGTTTTACGTTATCAACAGCGGTAATAATAATGATTGTAATTGCAGACAGCTCTGCACTCGTCGATTTGCGATTGTTTGCAATTACTCGATACGTTATTTGGAGAAGTTAAGGTAGCGCAGGATGTTTATGATGAGGTTTGCATAGCCAACAAAGCAGAATCCCAAACGCTGAAAGCCTATTTGACAGGAAAGGTCAGCAGTGCTTCAGCATCGATTAATATTGAAAAGTCCACTGGACTATAGATTCGGCCTTGTGAAGTTTTAACTTCCGTTCGCCTCGAGCCTGTCGAAAGGCTTGTGTGCTTCGACAAGCTCAGCACGAACGGTTCAAACATTAAAAGGCCGAATCAATAGGCAAAGGAGAACTAGCTTCTATACGTCTTTACAAACACCTTTCTGCTGATTTGTTGTTAATAGATGACGCAAGAGCCAAAAAAGCGGCTTATCTTAACGATTAACGACAACCTCGGCCATTAATGGTGTTTTAAAATCTAATACGTTCTATGAGCGGCACTGCCAGAACCTTACTGGCAGCGCCGCAAAGGAATTCCTAATATTTCTAGTGGCGCTTTTTTGAAGACTTTTTGTGAGCTTTGTGTTCGACAGCTTTCACAGGTTCTTCTGTAGACGCAGGTGTATTAGTAGGTTGGTTTTTCAGTGTATCCGCGCTTGTTGCACTCTTGTCTGTGGCTTGCGTTTTCTCCCCTGCGGGGTTTGCTGTTTCGACACCCTGAGGGTTATCTTTAGGTGCTACTGGGGCAGCGGCTTCTTTCATCATATCTTTTGCGGAATTGGTAACAGATTCTTTCGCCATGTCTTTTGCCGCTCCGGTAGCAGAATCTTTCAGCATCTCTGATCCCGCACCTGCAAGTGGGTTTAATTCAGCATGCAAGATGCTGGATGAAAGTGCTAATGTAAGTAATAATAACGTTTTGTTTTTCATTGGCTATTCCTCGGTTAATGGTGTTTAAGAAGTTACAGCCTATCAAAAGATAGATGAACCTATCATGAATCCATTTTAAATATCTGATGTTACGCGTCCTATAGTTAAAGTAAACTATAAGGATGAATACAGAACTATTAGAAATAGTTAGCGATTACTTGTTGAGTTCATTTGGTCAAACGACGGCGACGGGGTTGTCCAGCTTGCTGGACGGGGCAATCAGCCATGACCAAGTGACGCGTTTTTTAAGCTGGGATGACTATGATTCAAAACTATTATGGCGGCACGTCAAAAAGACGGTGCGTGAGATCGAACAGGAGGATGGCGTACGCTGAAAATCCTGGAAACGTAGCGTTAGCGGAGTGAAGATTTTTAGTCCCCAGAAGCGATAGTGCTGTGTGTTTTCACGAAGCGCTGTTTGCGGCGTGAAAATGCACAGCTTTACGACATCGCGTCGAGTCATTGCGCAACGATGTCCCATACCCCTTGTCGGGTATGGGACGAGGGTGGCAGGACGGCTGGGGCAGCCGCAGGCATTGGCGGTCGCGTTAAGTTTTTGCCGCTTGTTTGGACAGGACGTCCTCAAAACAAGCTTTCGCAAAAATAGCGACTCCCCGCTAGTGCTTTTTTTGAATCAAATCATCATTTACCCAGAATTCTGTTTTCTAGCCGTCACCTAAATGTTTTGTAAGGCGCAACCAGATTTACATCGCTTGCTTTATGTCGCTTATGCCTCTGCTATAGATTATTAGTTGCCGGATTAGACGCTCAAACTCTCTAACCGCTTTGTATGTAATGATTCACTGTACAACTAATCAACTTTTTGGTTTTAGAAATGCTTGCGAGGAATACTCAAGCAGGTATGTTAATCGGTTGATTGTTCTGACTGTTTCCGGCTCTTTCTTAAGTCCGCAATCTTGTACCTGATACCACCCTATGTGATAATGCCCAGCTTGATTATAAGGGTATCTCTAAAAATACCCTCTCCCTCTGGGAGTAGGTTAGGGTGAGGGTTGTACAATAGCTTGATTTTAAATCCCTCATCCCAACCTACTCCCAGAGGGAGAGGGCGCGAGTTCCATACTCGCTGCCGCACTTCCTCCATCCCTGGAGGGCGAAGGAGTTTTTTGAATTTTTAGAGATTCCTAAGATGATGTTTCTTTACCGACGCAAAGGATATTAACGATGGATGAGAACAAAAAGAAGGCGCTCGGCGCTGCGCTGATGCAGATAGAAAAGCAGTTTGGCAAAGGTTCTGTCATGCGGATGGGCGATGTGGCTTCATCTCGTGATATTGATGTCGTTTCTACAGGTTCTCTAGGATTGGATATTGCGCTCGGTTGCGGTGGCCTTCCGCGTGGACGGGTTGTTGAAATATATGGGCCAGAATCTTCCGGTAAAACCACGCTGACGCTGCAAGTGATTGCGGAAATGCAAAAGCTGGGCGGCACGGCGGCTTTCGTAGATGCTGAACACGCGCTTGATCCTGGTTACGCCGAGAAAATTGGGGTAAATATCGATGACTTATTAGTTTCACAGCCGGATACGGGCGAGCAAGCGCTGGAAATTACCGATATGCTGGTGCGTTCTGGTGCGGTTGATATAGTTGTGGTGGATTCGGTTGCTGCATTAACACCTAAAGCTGAAATTGAAGGCGATATGGGCGATTCCCACATGGGTTTGCAAGCACGGCTGATGTCCCAAGCGTTACGGAAACTAACCGGAAACATTAAGCGTTCCAATACCTTAGTCATCTTTATCAATCAAATCCGCATGAAAATCGGGGTTATGTTTGGTAGCCCAGAAACCACAACAGGCGGTAATGCACTTAAGTTTTATGCTTCGGTGCGGCTGGATATTCGGCGCATCGGTTCGGTAAAAAAGGGCGATGAAGTCATCGGTAACGAAACCCGCGTTAAAGTCGTCAAAAATAAGGTTGCACCACCATTCCGCCAAGCCGAATTCGAGATTTTATATGGTGAAGGTATTTCATTTTTAGGTGAGTTGGTCGATCTCGGTGTTAATTACGGATTTATCCAAAAAGCCGGTTCTTGGTACAGCTACGGCAGCGAGAAAATTGGTCAAGGCAAGGACAATGTTAAAGTCTATTTGAAAGAGCATCCAGAAAAGGCCAAGGAAATTGAAGCCAAAATACGAGCAGAGGCTTTTAGTCGCCCTGTTAACGTAATTGAGCCTCTCATTATTGATGAAGAATAAGATTGACCCGTACAATCCGAGTGGAAGTGTTGTTGAGGAAGCCCATCAGGTAAGCAAACAAATTAAGAAAGACTGTTTGCGTTTGTTGACCCGAAGGGATCATAGCCGTAAAGAAATACAGCACAAAATGGCTGTTAAAGGCTATGAATCCAGCCAAGTTTCCGCAGTTATCGACGATTTGGCCCAGCAAAGCTGGCAAGATGATTCTCGATATGCAGAAAGCTATGCCAGAATGCGTAGTCATAAGGGTTTTGGTCCCGTACGCATTGCTTATGAGCTTAAACAGCAAGGCATTGAAGCCCATACCGTTGATAAAGTGCTACAGGCAACAAGCGATAATTGGTTGAATCTTATGCAACAAGTCTACAATAAAAAATATCCTGAATCGCTCACAATGGACAGCAATGAAAAGGCTAAACGCATCCGATTCTTACTACAGCGCGGCTTTTCTAGCGCGATGATAACGACTCTATTTATGTAACCTCAAAATCTTATTAAGTTTTACCTAACCGATATGAAAAAAATGACTAGCGCGGAATTGCGCTCGGCTTTTCTGGCGTTTTTTCACCAGCGTGGACATTCAGTTCAGCCTTCCAGCTCGCTGGTTCCAAGTAACGATCCAACATTGCTATTTACCAATGCCGGTATGGTGCAGTTTAAGGATCTGTTTCTTGGTCGTGAGCAACGCGATTACGTAAGGGCTGCGACCAGCCAACGCTGCGTACGCGCAGGTGGCAAACATAACGATCTGGAAAATGTCGGTTACACGGCAAGGCATCATACTTTTTTTGAAATGCTGGGTAATTTCAGTTTCGGTGATTATTTCAAGACGGAAGCCATCCATTTCGCTTGGGATTTTTTGACAAAAGAATTAGGAATTCCTGCTGAAAAATTGTGGGTAACGGTTTTTGAAGAAGACGCGGAAGCCGAAAAAATCTGGCTGGATGATATTGGCGTTGACCCTATACGGCTTTCAAAAATTGGGGCCAAAGATAATTTCTGGTCGATGGGCGATACCGGCCCTTGCGGCCCTTGCACGGAAATTTTCTACGACCACGGCGAACACATTTTCGGTGGCCCACCAGGAACGCCTGATGAAGACGGCGATAGATACATCGAAATCTGGAATCTCGTTTTCATGCAGTACGACCGTTCTATTGACGGCACATTAACACCGCTGCCAAAACCGTCCGTCGATACAGGCATGGGACTGGAGCGAATTGCCGCCGTTTTGCAAGGGGTGCATAGCAACTATGAAATCGACCTGTTCCAGAAATTGCTAAAAGCCGCTGCTGATTTGGCTGGAACTACAAATCTAGATCAAAGTTCGTTACGGGTGATTGCCGACCATATCCGTTCCTGTGCGTTTCTGGTTGCCGATGGCGTGATGCCATCCAATGAAGGCCGAGGATATGTTCTGCGCCGTATCATTCGCCGGGCGATTAGGCATGGCTATCGGTTAGGTATTCAGGATGTCTTTTTTTATAAGCTGGTTGCGCCTTTGGCAGAGGAAATGGGCGGTGCTTATCCTGAATTGAAATCTGCCCAAGCTCAGATTGAACGTGTTCTCAAAAAAGAAGAAGAAAATTTTAATGAAACATTAGACAATGGAATGAATCTTCTTAATCGTGCTTTGTTTGAAATACAAATAACAAATCTGACTAACACAATTGCAGTTGGAAATTTAAAGCCATTTCCTGTCTCTCATCCCAATTTCCATCATTGGATAGGGGAGAGAAATGGCGTTAGCGAAAGAGTAGATATTTTTCTGTTCCAAGGAACAGATATGGCTGAAATGTTTAGACATTTATTTACAAGAGATACAGAGCAATCTAAGGTTCTATTTCTTGTAACTCCTAACCAATTGAATAAACATAGTACAGAGCAATCATATTTGAATATTTATTCGGCACTTCCCCAGCAACCACAAAACTTAATCCGTATAATTCTTTCAGAAGAAGAGTTTGCTCAAAAAAGCGAAGGAATTCTAAACGGCGAAATTGCTTTCAAGCTCTACGATACTTATGGATTCCCAGTTGATCTTACAGCCGATGTCTGTCGTGAACGTAACGTAACCGTTGATTTTGACGCATTTAACTTAGCTATGGAAAGGCAACGCAAACAATCTCGTTCAGCCAGTAGCTTTGGTGCGGATTATAGCCAAGAAATCAAGCTGGAAGGCCAAACTGAATTTACGGGTTATGGGCATTTGGACGATCAGGTTCAAATTATCGCGTTGTACAAAGAAGGCAAGGAAGCTGACAGTCTTAGCTCAGGCGAGGAAGGCTTGGTGGTATTGGACAAAACCCCATTTTATGCCGAATCCGGTGGTCAAATTGGAGATAGCGGACGAATTGTGGCGGATGGTGCTATTTTTGAGGTAAGCGATACCCAAAAACAAGGCGGCAACCTGTTTTTACATAAGGGCAAATTAATTTCAGGCAGTTTCGCCAAAGGCCAGTCCTGTGTTGCTCAAGTCAATGCGACTAACAGAAAAGCAACCGAACTCAATCATTCAGCAACTCATTTGCTACACGCCGCACTCAGGAAAGTCCTGGGCGAGCATGTTGCACAAAAAGGTTCGCTAGTGAATACCGAACGTCTACGCTTTGATTTTTCCCACTTTGAACCCATTACCGACGATCAAATCAATGTGCTTGAGCGCATGGTTAATGAACAAATCCGGCTGAATAATCCTGTTTCCGCAACCGTCATGGCGAAAGACGATGCCGTAAAAGCTGGAGCGATGGCTTTATTCGGCGAAAAATACGGTGATGAAGTCAGGGTTTTAAAAATCGGGGAATTTTCAACTGAATTGTGCGGTGGCACTCACGTCGAACGTGCTGGCGACATCGGCTGCTTTAAAATCATTAGTGAAACCGGCGTTGCTGCTGGAGTTAGACGCATTGAAGCAGTAACAGGCAATGGTGCTATGGAATGGATAGCCAGTCGAGATAAGACACTTCACATCATTGCCGGATTGTTGAAAAGTGCACCCGAAAAGACCGCAGAGAAAGTAGAGCAATTGCTCGATAAAACCAGAGCTCTCGAAAAACAATTGGAAAAACTGCAAGCCCAAGTGGCTAGTTCAGCAGGTAACGATCTAAGCGCACAAGCGATAGAGGTCGCAGGAATAAAAGTTTTGGCCGTTAAGTTGAATCAGGTTGATCCTAAATCCCTACGTGATATGGTCGATCAGTTAAAAAACAAACTGGGCAGTGCTGCTATTGTTTTGGCTGTCGTTGAAGGCGATAAAGTTAGCCTTGTGGCAGGTGTTTCAAAAGACCAAATGAACAAGATAAAAGCGGGGGATCTGGTCAATTTTGTTGCTACCCAAGTGGGCGGCAAAGGCGGGGGTCGCCCTGATATGGCGATGGCGGGTGGTAATGACCCATCTGGTTTGGCAGCAGCATTAGCTCAAGTTCCGGCTTGGGTGCAACAGCGGTTAATAGATTAATGTGATTTCTTGCTGGGAAGTTACATAACTAGTCGAATTTCAACACTTAATTTTGACTTAATAGATAACAGAATTTTAGGTTTTATGGATCACGATGAAGTTATCATTAGCAGGGTTCTTATGGGCGTTAGCTCAATTGCGAATCGTCCCCTTGTCAGAAACATTGAAGACCATTATGCAGCCTATTTTGACGAACTTGGGATTACTGTTAACTTAACCGATCAATCTACTGAAATGGAATGGCAGGAATTAGCGATAGATTTGCTTGATTTCTTAAACAAGGAGCTACCAAAGAATAATGACCATTTTCGATGGATTCTGAGCTTTTGGCATAAATTGAGGCAAGTAGGACTATTTTTTCCTGGGGATACTATTAATAGCAACTGTGCAAAAGATACCTAAACCGATACCAAGACATGTTGGTAAATCTACACATTTTTTTATATAACTCGTTTATTCATCAGTTTTTGGTTTAAAGCGATTATTCAATACTTTATTAAGTAAAGGAAATAAACACAAAGATGTCACTTTACGTCTATAAATTCGGCGGTACATCGGTCGGTTCAACCGAACGCATAAAAGCCGTTGCAGAAAAAGTCAAAGCTGCCCAAGATGCAGGTAACCAGATTGTCGTCGTCGTCTCCGCCATGAGCGGTGAAACCAATCGCCTGATTGGTCTGGCAAAAGAAATGCAGCAGCAACCGACTGAACGAGAACTGGATGTCTTGGTATCCACTGGCGAACAAGTCACCGTCGCTTTGTTAAGCATGGCTTTACATAATATCGGCTGCGCGGCGTGTTCTTATACGGGTGGGCAGGTGAAAATCCTGACCGACAGCAGCCATACCAAGGCGCGGATACTTAGTATAGACGACCAGCGTATGCGGTCTCATCTAAATCAGGGCAACGTTGTCGTGGTCGCAGGATTTCAGGGTGTCGATGAAGAAGGCAATATCACAACCTTGGGACGTGGCGGTTCCGACACTACGGCTGTAGCTTTAGCGGCTGCATTAAAAGCCGATGAATGTCATATTTATACCGATGTAGACGGCGTGTATACAACCGACCCGCGCGTAGAACCCAAAGCCCGCCGGTTGGATAAAATTACCTTTGAAGAAATGCTGGAAATGGCCAGCCTGGGGTCAAAAGTCTTACAGATACGGTCGGTAGAATTCGCCGGAAAATACAATGTCCCCTTACGAGTGTTGTCTTCGTTTACGGAAGGCGCGGGGACGCTTATTACTTACGAGGAATCAGAAGTGGAAAGTGCATTAATTTCAGGAATTGCGTTTAACAGGGACGAAGCAAAATTGACCATCAGCGGTGTTCCTGACCGGCCTGGGATTGCCTCAAAAATTCTCAGCCCCATCGCCGATGCCAATATTGAAGTGGATATGATTATCCAGAATATTGCCGATGATGCGACTACCGACTTTACTTTTACCGTCCACCGCAATGATTATCAACGCGCCAAAGCCGCGCTGGAACTTACCTGCGCGGAACTGGGCGCTAAAAAAGTGACGGGCGACGACAGCCTTGTTAAAGTTTCCATTGTCGGTGTCGGTATGCGTTCCCACGCTGGCATTGCCAACACCATGTTTAAGGCATTGGCCGACGAAGGCATCAACATCAAGATGATCTCAACGTCCGAAATCAAAATCTCGGTAGTTGTAGAAGAAAAATATTTAGAGCTTGCAGTTAGAACCTTACATGCAGTGTTCAAGCTAGACCAGGGTAATTCTTAAAGTAGGTTTTCAGTTTTTTGGCTAAGTTAATGCGGAGTAAATTGCTTTATGGACACAAATCGATATTCGAAGGACTTGGTCGATAAAGTAACGAAAGCTATTGAGAATAAGCAAAACTACCAAAGCGAAGCGGTGTGTGTCGGTCATGTGTACATGATATAGTCGCTACAGTCAAACTAAGTGCTTCTCGCCGACCTCAACAACTTCATTCAAAACCCAGATACTAACATAAGTACATCTCAGCCAATGGTTTCACACTCATGGCAGCCTCTGATACTCAACAAATTTTCTTATAGTGATTAGAGCATAGTTTTATCTAATACCAATCCCAATAAGTTCACATATTATCCCTTCTCCAGTGGGAGAAGGTTAGGATGAGGGAATTCAAATAACAACTTATTGGGATTGGTATGAGGCAACAACGCTTAATCAAGTTGCCTAACCAAACGAAAACCTAAATCGTGGGTACGGGTTACCGGTAACGCGCTAAAACGCACGGCGGAACGCAGGTTAGTGGCTTTGCCAATATAACTACCACCGCGATTGACACGGTATTTGCCTGTGTCCGGCCCCTGTGGATTGTTTGCTGGGCTGTTGCTGTAATAAGTGCCATCGTACCAGTCTTGCACCCATTCCCAGACATTGCCGTGCATGTCATACAGCCCCCATTCGTTAGGCTTTTTTTGTGCGACTTCGTGAGGAGTGCCCTTGTAGCCTAGATTACCAAACCAAGCATAATCTGCCAGTGACTTTGGATTGTCGCCATAGCAATAATCATCATCGCTACCAGCTCTTGCGGCATATTCCCATTCGGCTTCGGTTGGCAAGCGGAAATATTTACCGTTGTCTTTGGCGTTCAGTTTTTGGATGAATTCCTGGGTGTCATTCCAGCTTACCCTGTCTACCGGTTTATCTTCGACTTTGCTTTTGCTGGGGTTATTGCCCATAACATCTTGCCATTGTTTTTGCGTCACCTCAGTTTCGCCCATGTAAAATGGCTTTTCTACGCACACCCGATGGCTAGGTTTTTCGCCCACGGTTCGGTCGGTTGCCGGCTTGTCATTACCCATTTGAAAACAACCGGATTGGATGAAGATAAACTTAATTCCTGCGAAATTCTTACTGTCCAATGCGCTTGCGGATTGTGTGTACAAAAGAATCATGAAAAAGACGATGAAGACAGGGCTTAAAGGGGTATGTTCAGTTTTCATAACACTTATCCTTATCGGTGATTGATAGGGTGATGATGTATAGACGATATTATCTGTCTTTGTATGCGCTTAATTCTCCACCTTTTCTAATAAGATTGTCTACTTTTTGTATAATTGAGTATTGTAAAATGGAAAGCTTAAGTGGTTGTTGGTATTCACTATGCTAAAGTCTGATAGTTTGTGAAAAAACACCTGTTTGACAATAAGTTACATATAAGTTTCTTGAGATTAACCAATAACCCCGATTAATTTATTAGAGAAGTCTCGGCTGATTAACCGAACCAAGACCACGATTTTGCTAAATAACCTAAAAATCAACATGATACATAAGCCGTTTAAAATCTTTTTCAGTGCCGGCGAATCATCAGGCGACCAACATGCCGCCAGCATGTTTGTGGAGCTAAAAAAGCATCAGCCTGATATTGAAGGTATCGGTATGGGCGGCACAAAAATGGCGCAGGCAGGTATTGATATTCGCTATGATTCATCTGCTATCGCGGTGATCGGTGTAGTTGAGGTCATCAAACATTTTGCAGAAATCCTCCGAACATTAAAATCCATGCAAAAGCTTTTACTGGCAGAACGACCTGATTTGCTAGTATGCGTGGATTATAAGGAATTTAATTTCAAATTGGCGCGTTTTGCCAAGCAAAACGGGATTAAAGTCTTGTTTTATGTCAGTCCGCAGGTTTGGGCTTGGCGTGCGGGTCGGGTAAAAAAATACGGCTCAGTCATCGATATGATGGCGGTAATCTTCCCATTTGAAGTTCCCTATTACGAAGCTGAGGGTGTGCCGGTACGTTATGTTGGGCATCCTTCTGTGGATAAAGTCCGGCCTTTACGAACTAAGGCGGATGATTTCAAGCTGTTTAGTTTGAACAAAACAAACCCCGTGGTTGGGATTTTACCCGGCAGTCGCGCTAATGAAATAGAACGCATGTTACCGGTTATGTTAGCGGCAGCCCATCAACTTCAAGACAGCTTTCCTGGCATCCACTTCTTATTGCCGCAAGCGGATTCAATCCCCGATACCCTGCTGGAACAACATTTAAGGTCGGCGCGGTTAATGATTACCGTCATCAAACATAAGCCCTACGATGTCATCCAATGTTGCGATGCCATTATGACCGCATCCGGCACTGCAAGCCTTGAAATTGCGCTATTGGGCGTACCTATGGTCATTGCTTATAAACTGTCCCCTTTTACCTACTGGCTGGGTCGTTGGCTGGTAAAAACACCATTTATTGGTTTGCCGAATATTATGCTGGGCAAATTAGCCGTTAAAGAACTAATCCAAGATGAGGCAAACGTTGAAAATTTGGCCGCAGAAATAAGCAAGATATTGGAAGATAAGTCTTATGCTGAGAAAATTTGTCAAGACCTGCTTCAGGTAAAACATCAGCTTGGCGAAGGTGGAGGCTCAAAAAAGATGGCTTTGTTGGCTCTGGAAATGCTTGGCGTAGACAAATCAAGCCATTCTGAATCCGTAGATTTTAATGAGTTACTGGATTTTTAAAACTCGATTTTCTGACTGAAGAATCTTGCTAATCAGGAGAGTCGCTTAGTTTTTAACTTATTTCAGGCTTTTTAGCCGAGGCAAAGCGCAGCCATAAACCCGTAAACACGCTCTTAAGATCATCCAAATAGGTGTAAGCCACGGGAATAACCAGCAGGCTAAGCAGTGTGGAAGTTACTAGGCCACCGATGACAGCAACCGCCATCGGGCTGCGGAAGGAGGTATCCGCTGAACCTAACCCAATAGCAATTGGCAACATACCCGCACCCATAGCTATGGTGGTCATGACGATAGGACGGGCGCGTTTGTGGCAGGCATCCAGCAAGGCATCGATTCGGTTCATGCCGTGATCCCGTCTGGCAACGATGGCGTATTCGACCAGCAGTATGGAGTTTTTAGTGGCTATGCCCATAAGCATAATGAGTCCGATCAATGATGGCATGGAGAAACTTTTTTGCGCCAGCAAAAGCGCAACGAAACCGCCACCGAACGATAGCGGCAAAGCCACTAGAATAGTGATCGGTTGCAGAAAGTCTTTAAATAACAAGACTAGCACGATAAATATACACAATACCCCAATCAGCATAGCCAAACCGAAACTGTTGAAAAGTTCAGTCATCATTTCAGCATCGCCCATGCTAATTTGCTTCACGCCAGCAGGCAGCGATTTAATACTGGGCAGGTTTTGTACTGCATTGGTGACATCGCCCAACGGCTGGCTTGATAACTCGATTTCGAAATTAATGTTACGGGAACGGTCATATCGGTCAATGACCGCAGGGCCGCTGGACAATCCCAGGCTGGCGACTTGACTTACCATTACTGGGCCAATACCCACTTTACTCGAAGGCACGGCTAGTCGTTCCAGCACGGACAGATCCTTGCGACCATTGTCAGTGAGTTTCACCATGATAGGTACTTGGCGTTGCGCGAGGTTGAATTTAGGTAAAGATATATCGTAATCGCCCACGGTGGCGATACGTAAAGTTTCGGCAATGGCGGCGGAGGTAACGCCTAAATCGGCAGCACGGGCGAAATTAGGGATGACTGCTATTTCCGGTCTCACTAAAGCGGCACTGGAGGCGATGTTGCCCAGCCCTTTTATCGTGCGTAAATCTTTTTCAACAGCACGAGCAGCAGCATATAAAGTTTGCGGCTCGTCGCCACTAAGAACTAAGATATACTTTTCCCCAGAACCGCCGAAACCGACTTTGGTACGCACTCCAGGTAATACCTGTAATGCTTCACGGATATTCTGCTCAATAATTTGCTTACGCATGGGCCGATCTTGGCGATTAGCCAATAACACGGTTAAGCTTGCTTTGCGTACTTCATTGCCAGATTGGGTTGCAACCAGTGCGTCAGTGCCGACGGAGCCGCTACCAATCGTGGTATAAACGCTTTTCACAAAGGGTACACTTGCCACAAGCTTACGTGCGGCTTCTGCGGAAGCACGGGTTTGTGCCAACGTAGCTCCCGGTGACAATTCCACAAAAACCTGTGTTTGTGGATTGTCATCCGGCGGTATGAAACCTTTGGGCAATAAGGGAATCAGGAATAACGATCCCACGAAAAATGCTATTGCACCGGCAATAGTGATAACGCGATGTTTAAGACACCAAGCCGCCAAAGTTAAGTAGTTACGCATAATGCGCCCATCTGGCGGTGCATGTTGTTCCGTATGCCGTAAGATGTAAGCCGACATCATGGGGGTAAGCATTCGTGCGACCACCAGTGATGCAAGAATTGCCAGTGATGCCGTCCAACCGAATTGCTTGAAAAAACGTCCGGCTATGCCGCTCATAAACGCTGTCGGCAAAAATACCGCAACCAGGGAAAACGTGGTGGCGACGACCGCCAGCCCAATTTCGTCTGATGCTTCCATAGCCGCTTGATAGGGTTTTTTGCCCATCTGCTGATGTCGTACAATGTTTTCCACCTCGACAATCGCATCATCAACCAGGATGCCGATGACTAAAGACAATGCCAGTAAGGTGACGACATTGAGCGAAAACCCAAAGTAGTGCATACCCAAAAATGCCGGTATAACTGACAACGGCAAGGCCACGGCAGAAACAAAGGTGGCTCGCCAATCGCGCAGAAACAGCCAGACCACCAAGACTGCGAGTAAAGCTCCTTCATAAAGTAAGGCCATTGAGCCCTGAAACTCTTCTTCAACTGGAACTACGAAATTGAACGCTTCGGTGAATTCGATATCAGGATTGTTTAGCTGGATATCAGCCAATACTTTTTTTACGCCCGCGCCGACTTCGACTTCGCTCGCACCTCGGCTACGCGTAATTTCAAAACCCACCACCGGCTTGCCATTTAGCAAAGCCAATGAGCGTGGTTCAGCAACAGTGTCGCTAATGGTGGCCACTTGATCGAGTCGGATACGCCGACCATCGGCAAGCGACAATTCCAGTGGCCGCAGTTCTTCCACTGAGGTCACATTAGCCAAGGTACGCACAGGTTGCTCACCGTCGCCTAAATCAGCACGCCCACCTGAACTTTCCTGCTGCACTTGGCGTAACTGGCGGGAAATATCAGCGGCTGTCGCGCCTAATGCTTGGAGTTTCGCAGGGTCTAGGGCAATGCTTATTTCTCGGTTGACCCCGCCCACGCGTTTTACCTCGCCGACACCGCGAACGGACAGCAGCCGTTTAGCAAGCGTGTCCTCAACGAACCAAGACAGTGCTTCTTCGTCGCGTTGAGAAGACGCAACCGTGTAAGCCAGTATCGGCGAACTGGCAAGATCCAGCTTGGTTACCACGGGGTCTCGCACATCGGCTGGCAAATCAGCGCGTACTTTGGACACTGCGGAACGGACATCATCCACGGCTTCCTGTACAGGTTTTTCCAAATTAAACTGGGCGACGACGGCGGCACTTCCGTCTTGTACGGTAGTGACGATATGTTTTAAGCCTTGCAAGGTGGCTAGTGAATTTTCTATTTTTCTGGCTACATCCGTTTCCATCTGTGAGGGCGATGCGCCTGGCAGACTAACGGAAACGGTTACAGTAGGCAGATCTAAGTCAGGAAAATTCTGGATCTTCATGGCCTTAAAACTAAAAATACCGCCAAAAGTAAGCAGCACAAAAAGCATCAACGCCGGAATGGGATTACGGATACACCAAGCTGAAACATTCATCGCTGCACCAGCCGTACGCTATCGCCATCAGCCAGAAAAGAAGCACCGCTGGCGACTAATTTGTCTTCAGGTTTAAGCCCTGAGAGAATCTCATAACTATCTCCCGACCGCCGACCCAGTTGTACTTTGACCTGAGTCACCTGAGCTTGATCCTTGCTTTGCTTACCCAATCGAAAAACATAACTAAAGCCTTCGCGCAAAGATAAGGCTTCCTGTGGGATGGTCAGTGCTGATTGACTGCCTAGCTGAAATTCACCTTGGGCAAACATGCCTGAGCGTAAGCCTTGGGCAGCAGCATTGGGTAAGTCGACATAGACGAGGCCGTTACGGTTTTGGGTATCCAACGTCGATGCCAAAAACCGTACTTTACCCTCAACAGTTGCAACATTGGGTATGACAACTGAAACCGCAATACCGGGCTTTAATTGTGCCATTTCAGCCGCAGTCACTTCCGCTTGCCATTCCAGGCGATTTTGCCGTATAAATCGAAATAATTCCTGACCGGGCGTAGCCACAGCACCTAACGTTGCAGTCCGCGAGGAGATTACCCCGTCATCACTGGCAATAACACGTGTGTGCCGTAGCCGCAAAAGCTGGCTGTCCAATTGCGCTTTAGCATATTCTACTTTTGCTTTAGCCGTTTTTTCTGTAGTCAGATATTGAGTTATTTGTTGCTTACTTAAAGCGCCAGAAGGTCCAGCTTGCCGTGCGCGATCAGCATTCAGGTGGGCATCGGTTAAATTAGCTTCGGCTTCGGCTAAAACCGCTTTGCTTTGAGCTACATCGGCTAATACGCTTTCGTTAGCGAAAACAGCCAATACTTGTCCTTTGCGGACTGCTTCACCGACTTCGGCGCGGACTTCATTTAAACGCAGATCACTTACCTCAGCACCAATGATTGCTTCCTGCCATGCTGCCACAGAACCATTCGCGTTCAATGTTAAAGGCATATCGCGTATGCTAGGCTGAATGGAAGATACGCTAAGCGCAGGTCGAGTAACGGTAGCGGCAATTGGTACTGGCGTTTGCTTGCTGGCTACAATGGCTATACCACCACCAATGATCAAGACTAATGTGATCCATAGTGCGACTGGCTTTCCTTTGTTCATGAATATCCTTGTGATAAATTGCTTCGGTAAGTGGTTAGGCTATCATTCGTAGTAGACTGTTTTGCGTACCAGCGACTAGGCGTTGATGGAATTGGGCTATGGTAATCGGGGCCAACGGTAGTTAACCGGATGGCTTTAAAGCCGCAAGCTGACAATAACGAAGGTAAAGCGATCAGGTTTAACCAGACATTAATTGTCTTCATCGTCTAACTCCGACAATCGGCGTTTAGCTTCGCCTTCAATCATAGCAACAGCATATCCCGCCAGACGATCAGCCAAGGTATCAATCCCTTTAGGTGTGCTTAAAAGCTGCGGGGAAATAGCGGCAACCACGTCGTGTCCGACATAGTAATGCACTGCCATGCCGATAATCGCGAATGCCAACCTGTGCACGTCAATATCAACGCGCTTGAGTCCTAAATGCTGTTTTAGCAAAGAGACCATGGCTTCATGTTGAGGCTTGATTTCAGCATCAATCTCTTGCTGCCAAACACCGGTAGGTTCAATCATTTCCCGAAAATGCAGCTTCATGACTAATCTCAATTCCTCGCCGCGTTTTAACGGATCAAGAAATTCCCTGAAAAACAATGTAAGTGCTTCAGGCAAGGGTAAGCTAGCGTAAGTTTCTATATTGGAGTTGCACGGGGCATCGCCCATTGGTTCAGTAAATGCCGCCCGGTAAAGCCCGGCTTTGTCACCAAAGTAATAGCGGATGGCTGAAATATTCGCCCCCGCCAGCTCGCAGATTTCTCTGGTAGAAGCCCCTTCAAACCCCTTTTCAGCAAAGAGATGCAACGCCGCAATAACCAATTTGCTGCGTGCAGTATTATTTTTTGCTTCGTTACTATTGGGTTGAACCATGCTTTCTCGCTTACTTAAATTGGGAAATTTAATAATCAAACGATTGATTTATTCGTATAATATAAATCAAACGATTGATTGTCAAATTCTAAATATCAGGAGAAAGTGAACGTTGTGGCAATGATGGCAGGTTAACGGGAGACCTTTGTTGAAAATATTGGAAATATAGCGTTAGCAGAGTGAAGATTTTCAGTGTGAGAATTGATGTCTATTTCCCTTAAAAAACTCAACGGCTTATTGAAATTAAAGAGATTTAAGTCATGTTCTTATTAAACTGTGGGGCAGTAGAGTGGGTCAGAGTCAATTGATTTTGATTGAAAACGTAACCCGTAAGATGTTGCCAACGAAATAAGGTTGTTGAATCCTGGGGTGGGTATATGTTTTCATACACACACGGAACGACTCCACAAGGAATAACTCGATTGGTTTATGTACAAAAACACTGGCCTTGATAGTAAAACCAAACATTTTTACGAAAACTCAAAATAATCAATGTGATTCTCCCTCTCCAGCAAGAGAGGGCGTTTAGCTTTTCGCAAACATTAAATTAAACTTACCGTGAAACAATCATCTAACAATATCCACAGCCACAAAATCCTCATCCTAGATTTCGGCTCTCAATATACCCAGTTAATCGCACGGCGTATTCGTGAAATCGGCGTTTACTGCGAAATCTACTCGTGCGAATGCACGGATGAAGAGGTTAAACAGTTTTTACCTAACGGTATTATCCTGTCTGGTGGCCCTGAAACCGTGACCAGCACCGATACACCCAGAGCGCCTACTTGTGTGTTTGAACTGGGTGTACCAGTTTTAGGTATTTGCTATGGTATGCAGACCATGACCGAGCAACTGGGCGGCAAAGTCGAAACCTCCAGCCACAAGGAATTCGGCTACGCTCAAATCAGGGCGAGGGGACATTCTAAATTATTATTAGGCATAGAAGACCATCTATCGCCCGAAGGTTTTGGCTTGCTGGATGTCTGGATGAGCCACGGTGACCGGGTTGTTGAGCTACCAGAAGGATTCAAACTGATTGCAAGCTCCGATGGCGCGCCCATTGCAGGTATTGCCAATGAAGAAAAAAACCTCTATGCCTTGCAATTTCATCCTGAAGTCACCCACACCAAACAAGGTACGCGCATCCTGTCTCGCTTTGTCCTTGAAATCTGTGGTTGCGAAGCCTTATGGACAGCCAGCAGCATTATTGACGATAGCATCCAAGCGGTACGCGCCAAGGTGGGCAACGACCACGTCATTCTGGGCCTATCGGGCGGCGTTGATTCCTCCGTCGTTGCAGCCTTACTGCATAAAGCGATTGCCGATCAGTTGACTTGCGTGTTTGTGGATACCGGATTTCTGCGCCTACATGAAGGCGACCAAGTTATGGCAACCTTTGCCGAACACATGGGCGTTAAGGTTATCCGAGTAAATGCTGAGCAACGTTATCTTGATGCCCTGAATGGCGTTGCTGATCCTGAACAAAAACGTAAGATCATTGGCAACCTGTTCGTTGAAATATTCGATGAGGAAGCCGGAAAGATAAGCGATGCAAAGTGGCTGGCGCAAGGCACGATTTATCCCGATGTGATTGAATCGGCAGGTTCCAAAAGCGGCAAAGCACACCTTATCAAATCCCACCATAACGTGGGTGGCTTACCGGAAAACATGAAGTTAAAACTTGTCGAACCGTTGCGTGAGTTATTCAAAGACGAGGTGAGAAAAATTGGCCTGGAGTTAGGCTTACCCTCGGATATGGTGTTTCGTCACCCTTTCCCCGGGCCTGGTTTGGGCGTAAGAATTCTGGGCGAAGTCAAAAAACCCTATGCCGATTTGTTGCGTCAGGCGGATGCCATCTTTATTGAAGAACTGTATCAGCACGACCTTTATAACAAAGTCAGTCAGGCGTTTGCCGTGTTTTTACCCGTAAAGTCGGTAGGTGTCATGGGTGATGGTCGCCGTTATGACTACGTCATTGCACTTCGCGCCGTAGAAACCATAGACTTCATGACTGCGCGCTGGGCGCATCTGCCTTACGAATTCCTAGACCTGGTTTCCCGCCGCATCATCAACGAAGTTGCAGGGATCTCTCGCGTCACCTATGATATCTCTGGAAAACCTCCTGCTACAATTGAATGGGAGTAAAATAATAATCTTAAGTTATTGATTATAATCATATAAAAAGTTTCACAAAAGGTTCACAAAATTTATAACCCATTGTTTTTGTTGTTTTTTTAAATTATAGTTGCACGTAAAGTTACGCGATCCTGTATTCACGTAAAAACGTAGTTACCCTAAGCCCGACTATGCCATTAAAAATGGCAAAACTTTAACGATGATGAAGAGCAAATCTTTGATGATACAGTAATCTATAAACGTGGTGAATATTGGCAATTGCGAATGTGGCTAAAGAGCGAACGCAAGTACGCTCGGTTTAGTGATCACTAAAGAAAATATCTGAGTAACGCAAACGTTTAAGTAATGGTTCGACTGTTACGATTAATCCTTGTTTTTTAGCCAGTAACAAAACACCTAAACTCCCCATCACTCCGTTAATCGGCACGACCTAAATAATCGACTTTGACTTTAGCCAGCCCATTCATACCAATTTTTCTTGCGGCACCCTGCGATAGATCAATTATCCTATTCTTTTTAAATGGCCCCCTGTCATTCACCACCACAACTATTGATCTGCCATTGTGTAGATTAGTCACCCGAACTTTACTGGGAAGCGGCAACGTTTTATGCGCTGCAGAAATGCCCCCAGGCGAAAAGTGTGTACCCATCGCAGTTTTCGAGCCTGACTCCGAACCATACCAGGACGCTATACCGGTTTCGCTATAACCTTCAGCGGAAATCATAGGGTGGTAGGTCTTGCCTTTAATCCGATAAGAGCGCTTGCTAGCCCGTCTATGATGGTGACTTAAATGACGTGAGCTATGATAGGTTTTTGCACGGGCGGGACTTAATTGCAGTGGCTCAGAAGCACAGCCGCTTAGTAGGCTAATCGCCAATAATACTGCACAGACAAATCCGATTTTTGAGCAATTTCTGGTGAAAGGAAAGTATTTATTCATATTGGCCTACGTATAAATGCGGCCATCATCGCTTGATTTTCAACAATCTTTTTTTTAGTAAGTAATAGGGATGTCATATAAATAAGGGTGGATTATTTTTTTAGATGCTTCGTAGGCAAACAGTCAATAAGTTACAGTAGGCAGCAGCATAGTACGCTCTTAGTATTAAATAGTGATTAAGACATTACACGTTATGGATTTAGTGGCTTTGCATTGGGGTCGTGGAACATTGAAATAAATCAATAATGGATGGAGCGGTTGCCGAGACACGCAAACCCTACAATCTACAATGTAAGAATTTCCTGTGCGGCTAATCCAAAGTTTATCAGTTTGACGGCCTTCAATTCATCCCATCAATATCCATAAGACCGTACTGCCATTTTTGGTGGGCTTCGCTACCGCTCTTATACCAATCCCAATAAGTTCTCATTGATCCCTTCTCCAAAGGGCATAAGTATCTACACAAGTATCTACCCCTTCTCCCTTGAGGGAGAAGGTCGGGATGAGGGGATTTATATAACAACTTTTTGGGATTGATATTACTTACGATTGTTGGACTAAGCAAACAGGCTAAGCAGAGAGCGGCTCTGTATTTTGATCGTTAGAAAAATATTGACAGCATGAAAGACTTTGCGTACAAGTTAGGCTGTGTTTGCATAATTACACAAACACGGCGCTTCATTTGCTTCATAGCATTGGCTGCATTAGCCCAATTAAATCTAGAGATTTGTTTCATACAGAAAAATCAACTTAACTTAGAGGATACCGTCATGACAATAAGGTATAAAATCTGTACCCTGCTCATTATGTTACTAACGGCTTCCGCTCAGGCGGCGGTTAACCCGCCTATTGTTGCAACGCCGACGGCGAAGGCGTTCTTTTTGGATACCGTCCTTTGGCCGTACAATGGCTCAACCTTATTAAAACATGTTCCAGCTTACGACATCCCCGTTTGCTGGGAGAAATTTAGCCAATCTACTGCGGTAAACAGGAAACTTGTTAAAGATGCCATTACCGTTACGTGGCAAAAAGATTCATTGGCGAAATTTATCGGTTGGGGGCAGTGCTTACCCTCTGCATCTAGTGGCATTAGGATTGCCGTTGCAGACAATAAAAACTCGCCTAGGGCTGCACTTGGCACACAAGGAAATGCAAGAGTTGGTGTCATGCTGTTGAATTTTACGATGAAAACTCTCGTTAGCGCTACTAGCGACCCTCTGTTTTCTCCAAAGAAAACTATTCTGGCAAGATGTCAACAGGACAACAAGGCAACTCTTGAGACCTGTATTCAATCATCGGCTATCCACGAATTTGGCCATATCTTGGGTTTGGCACACGAACAAAATAGGTCGGATGACCCTTCAGTAATACTACATGGCGGTTGTCATATAAATGATATTCCAGTAAAGCAAACCATTCCGGGCGTGTCCGGCACGTTCGACACACTTGGCAATACATTGTTTACCGACTACGATCCGTTTTCAATGATGAACTATTGCAGGAATAGGTATTTTGGAAGGATTGATCTAAGCCCTTTAGATAAATTGGCGGTCAGGGTTTATTACGGGCAAATGCCGAGTTTTGATAGCCGTACCAGAATATTGAGGATTCCACGCATTGTAAGATACGACGGCGCTATTCTCACCGGTTCATTTAATCTATTGCCCGATGGCAGGTTCCAGCAAGCCGCTAGCCTGAAAGTGACGACTACACCATCCAAAATATCGACAACACTTAGCGCCAGTGGCATATTATCCATACCTGAAATAAAATTTATTTCGCCATCAGGGCATGTCAACCAGGTTCTTAAGGCAACTTTACAGAAAACGACTACCCCTGGGGTATTTACAAGAAAAGTTTGGACTAGGCTGCAACCCACGAAGTTTCAACCGGTGATCAACTAAGGCTTAGTGATTAAAACCTAACGGCGCTCTTTTGTTTGGGCAAAGAACGCCGTTATTTTATGTTTTTTCGGCCATGGAAAATAATTCCGATATGTTGTGCGACACGAATCTGAGGATTGATATGTCTCAAATTACATTTAACAACTCCAGCAAGAAACATTTCAGAGTAAAAATAGTTTTTTTACTCTGTTGCATCCTTTTATCAGCTTGCTCATCGGTTACAGATTCAATTTTTTTTCTGGGTTTTCCGATAGAAGGATGGTTTGCAAGTGAACTTAGTGGGGAGTCATACCCTCCTTTATCTCCAACAACGAGAATAATTTTTTCTGTTGTTTGGTATGCACTTTTAGTAGGTATATCCGCAACCATACCTTTGTACCTCACAAAATGTTTTGAAAATACATCGTTCTATTTGGCCTATAAAAAATTCTGGATAGTGGGTATAGTTTTATTTCAGGCGCTTATCTCAATGCTTGTAGGCTTTACCCCCTTACATATGCCATTTACCGAAGCGTTAATGACTTATTCAATTTTCTCAGTCATTTTATATGTTTTAACCATTGCCCCTGCTGCTTTTCAACATAGCAATAAAAACAATCAAAAATAGCTACCCTGTGCAATCAATGGGGTTATTTTTGCAAATGCCGAGTTTTGATATTCGCACAAGAATATTACGGATTCCTCGTATTGTCAGATATGACGGGGCTGTGCTTACATCCCGTATGTTGGGTATTTTGTAGGTTGGCGGTGAGGTACGAACCCCAACATTTTGTTATATGAGTCTCCCTCATCCTAGGGGCTGTACTCAATTAACCATAACCTATTGAACTTAAAGAATTTTCAAAATATCAATTATTTTATAACACATTGATTTTTATTAAAAAACATCTTAATTGAGAACAACCCCTACCTTGTCCCTTTGGAGAAGGTAGCAATGAGAATTTATTAGTATTGGTATAACCTGTCCCTAACATTTCGGTGTTGCCGCAATCTTTGCACTTTAACAAAAAATCTACAGACAAGTTAACTAATCAATTTTCCGAAACGGCACGCTTCAACCGCATTCAAAAACCATCAGCGTAATATCATCATCAAAAGCGGTTCTCTGACTAAATTGCCGTAATTCTGCAAAGAGTGATTCAATGATGGTTGCGGTGTCTCCTCGGCATTTTGCAAGAACACGGCCTTAACGCGCGCCCTGCCGAAAAATTCTTTGTCGGCGTTTTCAGCTTCTATCAAGCCGTCGAGTCAATGGTGCCGGTGCCAGAGTCGATTGATTTTTATCGAGTTAAAGATAATCAAAGAACTTTGAAATATCAATTTTAGTTTTATCCAGAATGGCTCTGCGAAGTCTTTCGGCTTCTGTAGCGCGATCCATCAGGCTGGATTCAGTTGAGAGGGCTTCCTTAAATCGTCTGATACCCCCCGTTTTTCTTTCGTTCACCACTTCAACGATGGTTTTCCAGCCAATTCTTTTGGTCTCGGAAGCAAAAGCAAAAGCCATCGCTAGATCGCATACATTGTTGATTAGCCGTGGCACACCTTCGGTATAGTAATAAACAGCAGCCGTCGCAGCTTCATTGAAGATAGCCGGATCGCCACCTGCCACTTGTAAGCGGTAGGCAATATATTTTTGGGTTTCATCAAAACTGAGCGGCTCCAAATGGTAATCAATGGATACACGTTGGACAAATTGAACCAGTTCCGGTTTGTTTAGCTTATCGGTTAGCTCGGGTTGCCCCACCAGTATCATCTGCAATTTTATATGTTCGGCTATATTGACGTTGGATAGCAGCCTTAACTCCTCCAATGTTCCTATATCCATGTTTTGTGCTTCATCAACGATCAAGATCACACGCCGTTGTTTTTTGTGTTCTTCAGCCAAAAATTTAATAAAAATTTGGTAGCGTTCTGCCTTATTTTTGGTTTCATGCGGAATATTGAATGCAGCCAGCACCCAGGTTAAGAGATCGCCAAACTCACTGTGGGTATTGACAATCAAACCAACAGCGCACTGTTTTTCTATCTTTTCTAATATCGTCATCACCAAGGTTGTTTTACCTGATCCAATTTCTCCGGTGATGACGGTGATGCCGGCCTGACTTACTAGACCATATCTCAAAGTGGTCAGAGCTTTCTTGTGATTGGGGCTTAAGTACAGAAAGCTGGGGTCAGGGCTCAGCGAAAATGGTTTTTTTGTAAGGCCAAAAAAAATCTTGTACATAATTCTAATTCGGCAAACCAGCTAATAACTGGATAGGTTAGAGTGGCAATACGGGGGAAGTATAAACCTTCTTCCCATATAAAATCGAAATAAATGGAGCTGCTTTGTAATAGAAGCTAGTTGCCTAAAGCTGCCTCAAAGAGGCTTCTGTTGCTGTCGATATTGCCAGAGCAGTTGCCGAAAAACCAGCGGGTCTTTTTGCTGGGTTATTGCGCCAGCACGGGGATAGAGCTGATGTTCCAGACGAGATAGCCAGAAACGCAACGCGGCGGCTCTTAGCTGGATCGGCCAATTTTGTTTTTCTGATGATTCCAGAGGTCTCACCCTTTCATAGGTGGACAACAGGGCGGCCAGCTTTTCGGGATTACAAACCCCGTCATCATGACACCAGTCATTAGCCGTTATGGCTAAATCGAGTACTAATATGCCAGTACCCGCACTGTAAAAATCCAGCAATCCGCTGAGTTTATCATCAATAAACAAAACATTATCCTTGAACAAATCGCCGTGGATTACGCCTTTGGGTAGATCGACTGCTTGATTACTAGCCTGAAAACGCAGCTCGTCAGTAATTAACGCCCGATCTACAACAGTTAAATGCCTCTCTATTTTGTTAAACACGCTTTTACACCAGCGTAAATCATGATTGCTGTTGATTGGAAAAGCATAGTTTTGTGTATGACGATGTAGCCTACCCAAATGCAAGCCAATTTCATGACAATGCTTAATGGACGGTGTTGAAACAGCACTTCCTGGAAACCGGTTGAATATCGCAGCCTGTTTGTTGTTAAGCAAGCCCAAGGGTCTGGATTGCTTGTCAAGCCTGGGGCTGGGGCAAGGTAGATTGTTTTTGCCAAGATACAGCAATAAATTGACAAAATGCGGCAACTTGTCCGCACTGAGCGACTCAAATAGCGTTAAGACAAATTCACCTTCCGTGGTCGTTACAAAGTAGTTGGTATTATCAATTCCATCTTGTATGCCTTCATAACTAAGTACCTCCCCTAACGGATAATTACTGAAAAACTGATCAAGTTGAGTATGCGTTACGGCGGAGTAGACGGACATTGATTACCTGGGTTTGGGTATTGCGGCATTATTGCAGATAAAGCAGTTTTATGAGAGCCAGATGCCAATCGTCAATACGGTCAGAACAAGAAAATTTATTCCTGTTTTCATTTTCAATGCCTGATCCAGTGTATTGTGATTGACTGGATTAAGCCGCGATCCTAATGTGGGTTTATGTTTTAATTGCCCGTGATAATAAGCATCTCCGGCTAAACCGACACCTAACCCGCCCGCCAGTGCGGCAATAGGGAAGCCGGCATTGGGGCTTTCTAGTTTGTTGCCGTCACGTAAAGCATATTGCCAGGCACGTTGCTTATCTGCTGCCAGCAAGACTATCAGCATTGCCGTCAGTCGTGCCGGAATGAAATTGGCAATGTCGTCCAGAATAGCCGCTGTTTTACCAAAATAGAAATAACGCTCGGTTTTGTAGGCAATCATGGAATCGAGCGTATTAATGACTTTGTACGCAGCAATCCCTGGCAAGCCGAACAACAGCAGATAAAACAAGGGTGCGATTACGCCATCGCTGAGGTTTTCCGCCCAGGTTTCTAGGGCTGCTTTATATACTTCAGTTTCGGTCATTGCCTCCGTATCACGGCTAACCAGAAAACTTAAGGCTTGCCTGGGTTGTTCAGAGGTTAAAATCGCCGCGACAGAGGCATGGAGCATATTCATCGCCAACCCCGTTGAAGCCAATATCGCTAATATCGAAAAAGACAGATATACGGGTAAAAATCCGCACAGATAAACCAGTGTGATGCTAATTAACAGGGTCAATAATAACAGGCTGATTACCAATAATGCTCCGGGTAAAATCCGGTTGCTGTAAAATCGCCGCTCAAAGACGTTGATAAAATCGCCCATCCACACCACCGGATGTTTACAGGGCAATTCTCCGAATATCATATCGATCAGATAAGCTAACATCGCCAATTCAAAAAACATTAGTCTGCCTGCAAGGCTTTTAAAATTGTATTTATATCCAAATTTTCTGCGACGCTATCGGCAAAACCCTGTATTTCCTGTTCACGATAAGCACCATAAGCATAACTCTGATAATCAGGATTGATGCCTTTGAAATAATCTCCGCGAAAGGTATCATCATCAAAAACACCATGAATATGTGTACCTGCTATACAACCTTCCTGAAAATACAGAGGATATTTAGCCATGCGTCCGCAATGGATTTCGTAACCCCTAATCGCCGGATATGAAAACAGTGGGTACTGTCCGCGTGTAAGTATCTTAGGATTTTGATAGACCACATTATCGTCAATAAAGCCCAACCCTGTTTCCACACAAGCGGTTTCATATTCCACCGCATCAGGGTCATGTAAGTGATTACATAGCATTTGATAGCCGCCGCAAATCCCGAAAATAGCTTTTTTAAACTGCTGAATTTCCTTGGATAAGCCTTGCGCTTTCAGCCATTGCAAATCGCGGATGACCGTTTTGCTACCCGGCAACAGCACCATATCGAAGCCTGCCAATGGTCGGTACGCGTGAATCAGCTCAACATACAGCTCCGCATCAGCCATCAGCGCATCCAGATCGTTATAATTACTGAGTCCAGGATAAACGATAACTGCAATGCGGATTTTAATCTCACCCAAGCGTTGCTGATAATTACGCAATGACTGGGAATCTTCCATGTCGATATTCAGCGGCATAAATGGCAACACGCCTAAAACCGGCACGCCGAAGCGTTCCGTGATAATTTTTTCACCTTCGTCAAAAAAGTGCCGGTCACCGCGAAACTTATTGATGACCACGCCAATCAAATTGCCGCGCATGACCGGATCCATGAGTTCCAGCGTGCCGTAAATCGATGCAAATACGCCGCCGCGTTCAATATCCGCCACCAGGATATTTTTGGTATTAAAGGTAAGGGCGACAAAGGTATTGGCAAGATCTTTATGCAGCAGATTTAATTCGACGGGTGAACCTGCGCCTTCTGCAATGACTAAATCATAGCGTTGCTGTAGCAAAGAAAAGGCCTGTTTAACCTGCTCTTTTAAATGATCTATTTCAGCATAATAATCGACAATGGATTGCTTTTTATAAACCAGCCCGTTAACAATGACCTGCACGGAACCGTTGCCATGCGATTTGAGCAGCACTGGATTAAACAGGTAACTCGGTTCAACACGGGCTGCTTCCGCCTGCAAGCATTGCGCCCTGGATATTTCCCGGCCTTCTTGGGTGACGGCGGAATTGTTGGAAACGTTTTGCGCTTTAAACGGTGCGACTTTCATGCCCCAGTCTGCCAAAATACGGCACAAGGCCATCACCAGAGTGGTTTTGCCGGCATCCGAACTGGTACCCAATACAGCTAATGGCTTCACAAGGGAATATCGCTTAAACAGCTTGCCAGTTGCGCTATTGCGTTTTCATCTTTTACAGCAAAGCGGACATGGCTTTTATCCAGCCCGACAAAACTATCGCAAACTCGAATCAATAATCGCGAAGCAGCCAACCGCTCTTGTAACTGATAACCATTACCGTCATTAGCCAGCTTCGCCAGTAAAAAATTGGCCTGCCCTGGATAAATACGCACAAACAAGTTGGAAGCTTGTAATGCTTGACCGAGCAAATCGCGTCGATGCGCTGTCTGCTGCCGTGTTTGTTCAATAAATGCCGCATTTGCTAAAGCTTGCTGCATATATGCCATATCAAAGCTGGATAGTTTCCATGCCGGTTCAAAGCGTTTCAGCGCCTTGATGGCTTGCGCTGCCGCTAGAATAAAGCCGATACGTATTCCCGCGCAACCGTAAAATTTGCTTAACGATTTGATCACATACAGATTATCGTACTGCGTACTATGCCTGACAACCGAATCCGCCACGCAAAAATCTAAAAATGACTCATCAACAATAATCGTACAGTCTGCCGCCTGCCACTGTGTTAATAATGCCCGCATATCATAAAGCTGACCATCCGGCGTAGATGGGTTAACAAATATCACAGTGCTGTTCTTGGGAACAGCCATAGCTAGAGAATCGAAACGATTGATGTTATGCAACGTACAGCCCAAGTGTCCAGCAATCTGGGCATATTCGCCATACAAAGGCGTGTATAAAACCAGATCTCTGGGTTGTAACCACCGCAATAAGGCAAAAATAGCGGCACTGGCACCGTTAAATACCTCAATATCAACGTCCACTGGTTGCGGATAGCGGACTTTAAGCGCCTGTTTCAACAAGCCGTAATCAGGGTCGGCATAAGGCTCAAACTGAACTTTCTGCAAACAATCCAAATCCACCGCTTGCTCGGGATTGATGTTGGCAGAAAAATCCACTACCTGTTCCGGCAGACAGCCAAGATATTGAGCAAACCGATAAATATTTCCGCCGTGGTTCATTGTGGGATTTGAAGGAGTTATATTTTAATTGAGAAACAACTGCGCGGCGGCGACTGGATTAGATGCAAAGTAACAATGAAGATAGCTGGCGGTTAAGCTTTTTAGCTGGTAAATATTTTCACCAGGAGAGGTGTTATATAAACGCACTCCCTGAGCAATAGGTTTAAGGGATGTTTCAATAATAGAATGGTGAAAGGTATGGCTGCGTAACATCCCACCTGGCATGGGTGCGGATTGATAGCCCAAGCCTTGCAGACGGTTTTGCATAACGGCGTGTCCAGGTATTATGCCAGGCATTGCGCCACGTTCCCCCGCTTTATTGGTGATCGATTCCAGTAAATACAATAGACCGCCGCATTCAGCATAAATCGGTTTTCCTTGCTGAAAATGGTGTTGCAGCGCAGCCTTCATGGATGAATTGTTTTGTAACGTTGCTAAATGCAGTTCAGGATAACCCCCAGGTAAATAAAGACTATCAACATCGGGTAACTCAGCATCAGCTAGTGGCGAAAAGAAAACCAGCGTAGCACCCATTTCTCTCAGTACATCCACATTGGCAGGGTAAATAAATGAAAATGCGCGGTCACTCGCAATACCAATACGGACACCTGAAAGCAATGCGGGGGCTGTGTTTGATTCCGGTTTAATAAATTCGACGGCTTTTGGTAAGGCCACCAACTCGGTCAAAGCAATGGCTGCAGCCACTGCCGATATACGTGTTTCGAGATCGCTAATTTCTTCGGCTTGTACCAGTCCTAAATGGCGCTCCGGTAACACAAACTGCTTATCGCGTGCTATGCCGCCTAAATAACGCAGTGTCGGTGGTATGCCTTGCACAATCATTTCCGCATGGCGGCTACTGGCAACGTTATTGGCTAAAACCCCAGCGAAACGTAAGTTTTTTCGAAAGTTGGTCAGCCCATAAGCCATAGCTCCCAGTGTTTGCGCTGTTCCTGTTGCATCAATCACCGCAACTATCGGCACCGAGAATTGTTCGGCCATATCGGCACTGCACGGGTCGCCATCAAACAAGCCCATCACACCTTCAATCAGGATTAAATCCGCGTCTAACGCGGTCTCGTACAACAAGCGTTGGCATTCGGTTTTGCCAGCCAACCACAAATCCAATTGATACACCGGTTGGCCGCTGGCGTGTTCAAGAATCATCGGATCGAGAAAATCGGAGCCGGCTTTGAATATCCTGACCTTGCGATCTTGATTTACATGGTAGTGGGCAAGGGCTGCGGTAATCGTGGTTTTTCCATGATTAGAACCAGGGGCGGTAATCAATAATGCAGGACAACGGCGTGATGGTAAATCAGGAGATTTCATGGTTACGCAGATTTTATTGCCATTGTGTTATGGTCGATTGCGATTATAGCAAGTAAGTGTGCTCAAAACGGTATCTTAATTCGTAAGAGTAAAACCATCTATCCTTTCCAAACCGTATATTTCGCCATAACCGAAACAAACAAATCCGATGCCAATAAGCCATTCAACCAATTATTAAGATGCCGATAATCTGAGGAGAGAAACCATAAGCCATCCACCGCAGCAAACTGCCTGATAAAAGGTAATAGTGCCGCATCTAAAAGTGAAAAATGATTGCCAGCTAAATAAAGGCTTTGGCTTAATTTAGCTTCTAACTCCGCAACAAATAATTCTGCTTGGCTTCGATAGTAACTTTCAGGGAATTCGGGGTAGCGGTCAGCGTATTTATAGCGATCCAGGTAATATTTAAATTCGCCATCGTTCCACTGGATTAGCCTTTCGGCATCTTCAACAGTATGCAGCCAGTGTTCAGGGTCATATTGCGCCAAAGCCCAGCGCATAATATCGAGACTTTCGTCGATAACCTTGCCATCCGGCAATTGCAATACCGGCACTGTGCCTTTTGGCGATATGGCTAACATCTGCTCAGGCTTTTGTTTTAATTGCACTTCCCTGATTTCGACGGGAATTTCCGCGTAAGTTATCGCTAATCTTGCCCTGATCGCATAAGGGCAGCGGCGGAAGCTGTATAAGATGGGCAAGGGACTAGGTTCTGATGGCATTTTATTGCCTGAATCCAGAATTCAATAATGAAACTATGGGTTGGCGATGATATATACGCAAAATTATTTTCATTTGGGTGTTTTCACATCCTTGAGATCTGAATACCGGCAAGCGGCGCAAGTTCCTACTTGTCTGCCGCACTTCCACCATCCCTGGTGGTCGTCCATGCCGGAATGACGACAATTAGCAATAACTAAGCTTCCTAAAGCCCATGAAGCAAAAAGTTTTTATTCGGCTTCTTCAACTAAAACATAAGCATCGTTAACTGTTTTTAATATCGCTAACGTAGTTTTATTTTCCAGGGACTTATCTTTGCTGATTACAGAAGCGACCTTAAGGTAGTTGGGGGTATAACCAAATACTCGCTGCCTGTCTGTGCCAACCGATTCGGAATAGCCTTCCCACAACACCCGAAATTGCTTACCTAGATTGACTTCATAAAACCTTAACCGCATCTCATCGCCAAGTTTGTGCAATTGTTGGCTACGTTGTTTTTTTATAGACTCTGGTACTGGATTGGGTAAAGCTGCGGCTTTTGTTCCTTCCCGTGGCGAATAAGTGAAAATATGTAGCTGACCAAAACCGACCTGCTGGATAAACTCCAAGCTCTCTTGCCATTCTTCTTCGGTCTCGCCTGGAAAGCCGACGATAATGTCGGTGGTGATATTAAACAACGGATTGATTCGTCTTAATCGGGCAACCATATCGGCAAACTCTTCGGTTTTGCATCGCCGCGCCATCCGCCTCAGGACAGCATCAGAGCCACTTTGCAAGGGCAAATGCAGGTGTGGCATGATCCTGGGGTTGTCAAAGAGCTGATAAAATTCTTCATTCAGTTCCCAAGGTTCAAGAGAACCCAGCCTGATACGCGGCACGTCGGTTTGTTCAAGTATCGCTTTGATTAAATCGACTAGATTAAGCCCTAACTCGCTGCCATATCCCCCAAGATGCACGCCAGTCAGGATAATTTCGTTGATGTTTTGCTGATATAAGGCATTGATTTCAGCTACCACTTCCTGCACAGTCCGACTTTTTTCTTCCCCACGCGCCACGGTGACAATGCAAAAAGTGCAACGGTAACGGCAACCATCCTGCACCTTGACGAAGGCACGTTGCCGCCCACGGGTGAATAGCGAGATAGCTCCTGGCTCCGTAGACATGCTGGGCATGGTGTCCAGGTTCAATTCGGTCAGGGTAAGTTCGACCAACTGGTCTTTATCCTTATTGCTCACCACCAGATCAACGCCCAGCAATTGCTCGGCTTCTTCTTTGTTTAAAGTGGCATAGCAACCACTTACGACCAATTTGGCAGCGGGATTTTCTCGGTGGACTTTACGGATTAGATGCCTGGACTTACGGGCGGCATCCTGGGTGACTGCACAGGAGTTAATAACGATCAGGTTGGCACTTTCGGCTTGCCTCGTGATTTGATGACCGGATTTTTGGAAAGCCTGCGCCCAGGTTTCAAGTTCTGCCTCGTTAAGACGGCAACCCAACGTTTTCAAATGTACCTTCACAATTAACCAAAGAACCAATAAGCAACAAAAATAGCAGCGATAATGCCGCCAAGATCAGCTATTATCCCACAAGTGGCAGCATGGCGAATATGCTTGATACCAACCGAACCAAAGTAAATCGCCAACACGTAAAATGTGGTTTCGGTACTGCCTTGTACTATCGACGATAATCGTCCGGCAAACGAATCCGCACCATGGATTTTCATGGTATCTATCATCATCACCCTAGCGCCGCTGCCGCTAAAGGGTTTCATCAGTGCAGTGGGCAACGCATCCACAAATCTATCATCCATCTTGAAGAAATGCACGATGGCACGCGCACCATCCGCCAATAAATCCAGCGCACCGCTTGCGCGGAACACACCGATAGCCACCAACATGGCAACAAGGTAAGGGATAATCGTAATGGCGGTCTGGAAGCCTTCTTTTGCGCCGTCAATAAAGGCATCGTAGGCATTCACTTTTTTGTAGATAGCGCCGCAAATAAAAGTTACAACTAAAGAAAACAGGATGACATTGCTCATCAATGCCGATTGCGCCAGCATTTCTTGCTGCGGTAAATGGGTAAAATAAGCGAGCAAGCCGCCGACAATAAGCGAAAAACCAGCCAGATAAGCCATGATGACCTTATCCAGCAAATTGATTTTTTGCACCCAAGCCACGGCCAGCAAACCTGTCAGGGTGGACATATAAGTGGCAATCAAGATCGGGATGAAAACATCGGAAGGGTTGGCTGCGCCCAACTGGGCGCGGTAAGTCAAAATCGTCACCGGAAATAAGGTCACGCCTGCCGTATTAATCACCAGAAACAGGATTTGCGCATCGCTGGCGGTATCCGTGCTTGGATTTAAGGCCTGCAATTCCTTCATCGCTTTAATGCCCAAAGGCGTGGCAGCATTATCTAAACCGAGCATATTGGCGGAAATATTCATGACGATAGCACCTAATGCAGGATGACCTTTTGGCACATCGGGCATCAATTTACTGAACAAAGGCGTGAGAAATTGTGTTAGTAGCTGGATAAAGCCACTGCGCTCCCCGATTTGCATAATGCCTAGCCACAAGGACAAAACACCCGTTAATCCTAAGGAAATTTCAAATGCGGCTTTGGATTGGCTGAATAGAGCTTCCATAAGCAAACCGAAAACCTGCTGGTCACCAAAAACGAGGAGTTTGATTAATGCGGTGCAAAAAGCGGCGAGGAAAAAGCAAATCCAGATGATATTTAGCACGGTAGACGATTGATTGGCAAACTGTCTGCCTATTTTAGTGCCTAACGCTTTTGATTGTATTGATTTGTACAAAAAAAGCCTTCCCATCCATTGGGTCGGCTTTTGAGTTAAGCTTACTAACAAATCGGGGACCTATAAAAATCCCCAGGTAAATTCTTACATAATCAGGGATCTATTTATGTGAAGCAGCTCACGTTCTGAGAATTGGAACGCCAGGGGAAACCGTTTCTGTGATGGAGTTCACATTATCAGAATGTGACAATCTCTTTGTCTTGCCTTAATAATTAGCGAAAAAATCATAAAGCAGCTAAGGCACTATCGTAATCTGGCTCGTTGGCTAATTCTTCCACCAATTGCGTGTACAGTACCTTATCGTCTTCGCCAATAATAACTATAGCGCGAGCAGTTAATCCCGCGAGAATAGTATCGGTTAGGGTGACACCGTAATCGTCCGAAAAGCTGGAACGGAAGGTGGACAAGGGAATAACGTCGGTTAAGCCTTCGGTTTCACAAAAACGGCATTGGGCGAAGGGCAAATCGGCAGATACGACCAGTACGACGGTGTTACCCAGCTTGCTCGCTTTTTGATTGAATTTGCGGGTGGACATTGCACAAGTCGGTGTATCCAGGCTAGGGACGATATTCAACACTTTTTTCTTTCCGGTAAAGGTTGCCAGCGTAACGTCTGCCAGTTTGCCATTAACCAGAATGAAGTCCGGTGCTTTGCTACCGACTGCGGGTAACTCACCTGATGTATGAAGCGGATTGCCTTGAAATTTGATAGTAGCCATGTTGTATCCCTCTTAGATTAAAGACTGTTTAGCCAATTAGGCTATTGCTTGGTTTTCATTCGCCTAACTAAGCGTTTGCGTTTTTCTACTTGCTTATCACTGAGTTTATTTTTTTGTCCGTGAAATGGATTGATTGGTGACTTAAACTCCAGACGTATCGGCGTACCGGATAAGTGCAACTTAGTCCGGTAATAATTGGTTAGATAGCGCTTATAAGAAAGTGGCAATGCGTCGGTCTGAATGCCGTGGATGATTACCACAGGTGGATTGCGTCCGCCTTGATGGGCGTACTTTAATTTAATGCGGCGAGTGCCAACTAAGGGTGGCTGGTGCGCATCGGTGGCTTCTTTGAGGATTCGGGTCAATAGCGGTGTCCCCATATTGACCATCGCTGATTCATACAAGGTATGGACGACATCGAATAATTTGCCGACACCGCTACCATGCAATGCCGAGATCGGGTGTTTTTCAGCAAATTCGAGGAAGGAAAGTTTTATGTCAAGCTGCCGTTGTATCGTCGTTTTTTGGCTGGGACTTAACCCGTCCCATTTGTTCAATCCAATAATCAGCGCCCTGCCAGCTTCTAGCACCAAACCCAGCAGATGCGCGTCTTGGTCGGTAATACCTTCGCTGGCATCAATCAAAAAAATGACCACATGCGACTTTTCAATCGCTTGTAACGATTTTATAACGCTGAATTTTTCGATGGTTTCTGAAACCCTGGCACGTCGGCGCATACCTGCGGTATCCACCAAAGTAAATTTTTTACCGTTTCGTTCAAAAGGAATATAAATACTGTCACGGGTTGTGCCAGGCTCATCAAATACGATAACCCGTTCTTCACCTAATAAGCGATTGACTAAGGTTGATTTGCCCACGTTAGGCCTGCCAACCACCGCTATGCCTATGCCACCTTGATTTTCATCAACGGCTTCAACATCGGGCGGCAATAGCTCATTTGCCCTTTCCAACAATTCAGGGATACCCCGTCCGTGTGTTGCCGAACAAGCAATCGGCTCACCCAACGCTAAGGAATAAAAATCAGCCATGACTATGCTGGCATCGAGACCATCAATCTTATTGGTCACTAAAATTACGGGCTTGGCGAGTTTCCGCAAAGTCTCGGCGATGACTTTATCGGATGCGCTTAAGCCTTCCCGCGCATCGACCATAAAAAATACGATGTCGGCTTCTTCCAGTGCGATTTGCACTTGCTTACGTGCGAGGCTTTCAATACCTGCGGCATCATCCGCAATACCACCAGTATCGACGATCAGACAAGGCCTGTTGCCGTGTTTTAAGCGGCCATATTGTCTGTCCCGCGTCAGTCCAGGAAAATCGGCGACTAGCGCTTCTCTGGTACGGGTTAAGTAGTTGAATAAGGTGGATTTTCCCACATTGGGGCGGCCTACTAAGGCTATGACTGGTAACATACTACTGAGCTTTTAGGGCGGCTAAGGTACCGTCTTTGGCATAAATATAAACCGTATCACCGACCACAACTGGCTTGGCATCAATGGCATCACCCGCTACTTGCACACGGGCAAGCTGGCGACCATCGGTACTGCTTAACCAATGCACATAGCCTTCAACATCGCCAACAACAACATTGCCTTGGTAAGCGACGGGGGAGGTCAACCTGCGTCCGTGCAAATCTTTTTGCTCCCACAACGACGAGCCAGTCCGCTTATCCAGTTGCAGCACATGTCCGTCTGAATTGGAAATATATAAGTACTGCTCATCCTGACTTAGGCCGGTATGCGAGGAAACAGCTTCATTGCGCCATAATACATCGCCATCCAAGATCGAAACAGCAGCAGAACCGCCGTTATAACTGGCGGTATAAATAACGCCCCGTGATTCTATGGGGTCAACATCAATATCGACCAAACGCTCAACCTCTGATCGACCTTTTGGGATAGTGACGCTGGATTCCCAAACATATTTGCCGTCTTCCAAACGCAATGCCATTAATTTGCCATTATCGTAACCTTCTATAAGGGTGTCTTCAATGATTAGCGGGGTACCCGTACCACGGACCGTTAAGGCTGGCACGTTATGTTCGTAACTCCAGACTTTTTGCCCCGTTTTTTCATTCAGGGCAATAACCGAACCATCGGTTGTTCGGATAATCGCGATGCCACTGGCAACTACGGGAACTGACATTACCTCGCTTGAAACCGGCGTTTTCCAGAGCACAGAACCATTTTCGGCACTAAGTGCGATAACCTCGCCATTGTTACTGCCCAAAATAACAGCAGTAGCCCCTAAGCCAGCACCACCAGAAAAATGAACCGCATCCTCGTTTTGGTCTTCAATTTCAACTTCCCAAGCCAAATTGCCCGTGGTCAAGTCCCTAGCCTGTACCAGGCCATCTCTATCGGCGGCATAAATCTTACCATTGCCGATTGCCGGAACCAGTTTTAAGGTTTGCTCATCCGTACCTACACCTACGTTTTCTTTCCAAACGACTTGCGCCTGAATTTCTGGGTTATATTCGACTAACGGACTCGGAGGTTCAGAATTATCGGCACCACCAGTGAAATAATCTTTGACACCTGACAGGGATTCACTAGCCCAATCCATTGCGGAACAGCCGGAAAGAATCAATACGGCGAGTATGGGCAGAATAGTTAAGGGGATTTTAAAACGCATTATTTTTTAGTTTCGATTTTTTCTGGAGCTGTCAAGTCGTCAATTTTAAGTTGCAACAAAGGCGACTGATAACCGTTCTTTAAGGCTTTTTGGTAAGAACTGCGGGCTTCGTCCAAACGATCCAATGCCACATACAAATCGCCGACTAACTCATCGTAGTTATCGGAAAATTTTGCCGCCGCCGCTTGATCGACATCATTAATCACCTGCAAGCCTTGTTCGTACTCGCCAGTTGCCAGCATCAATTTGACTAATCTAATCTTGGCTATATGGCTTAATTCCTTGTCCTTCCCAGCGGCAATTTTTTTCAGTATTTCTTTTGCTCCCGCAATATCACCTTGCTGAACTTTGACTTTAGCCTGGAACAAACCGCCGTAAGCGGCATAATTACTGTTTACAAATTGCTCTTGTAAACGTTTGCCGAGTTTATCTACTGAATCTTTCTGGTCGGTCTCAGCCGCTTTTAACAACTGGTCATAGATTGCAGAAGCTTGACTTGCTTGGTCTTTCTTATGTTCTTGCCAGAAATTCCAGCCAACAATAACGGCAACTCCCAAGGCTACGCCCACAACTGTCGATGTACCATTTTCTTTCCACCAGCCTTTTACGGCTTCAAGTTGCTCTTCTTCTGTATCGTAAATTGCCACTGTTGCCCTCTGTTTAATTTATTGAATTGTATGGATTCTATCATTCATTTTTATCTGGATGTTATCCAGCCAGATAAAAACTTGACACTATTTTTCATATTTACGAGGCAGTTACGCCCACATTTCTCTCACTGAGAGTTCTGGAGTTGCTGTTGCAAAAAATGGATCGCTTGATTTTGCGGCATGGTTTGCTGTTCAAGCTCGTTTCTTAAGCATTTGATGCTGACTTCGCCACGTTCAACTTCGTCATCACCGAGAATAATGGCGAATTCTGCCCCAGATTTGTCCGCTTTTTTGAACTGACTTTTAAAACTGCCGTTATCAACAGCGGTTTGTAGCTTAAGTGCGGGGATTTCAGTCCTGATAGTTTCCGCAAAACGTATACCTTCGCGTTCTGCTTTGTCCCCTACTCGTATCATATAAGCATCAACTGGCTTTGTTATGGGAAGATCATCACGCAATTCCAGCAAGGCCAATAAACGCTCCATGCCCATTGCAAAACCCACGGCATGATTAGGTTTACCACCCAATTGTTCAATAAGCCCATCATAACGTCCGCCAGCACAAACAGTGCCTTGCGAACCCAGCTCGTTAGTCACCCATTCAAAAACCGTAAGGCTGTAATAATCCAGGCCACGCACTAATCGAGTATTGGTCTGATAAGCCACACCTAAATCCTCCAAAGTTGTGGTGATTGCTTTGAAATGCGCCAAACTTTCAGCACCTAGGTAAGCCATCAATTCAGGCGCATTAGCAATAATGTCTTTCAGCTCAGGATTTTTACTGTCTAAAATACGCAGTGGGTTTGTGTTTAACCTACGGAGACTGTCCTCATCCAAGCCTTCTCGATGTTGCTGAAAATAAGCCACCAACACTTCCCGATAAGCCAACCGCTCTGCGATTGTACCCAATGAATTCAGTTGCAAGCTGACCTTATCGCGTATGCCCAACTTTTGCCACAAACGGTGCATCAGCAAGATCAATTCCGCGTCAATATCAGGTCCGGACATGCCGTAAGTTTCTACACCTAATTGGATAAATTGCCGATAACGACCTTTCTGTGGTCTTTCGTGCCGATACATGGGGCCGTAATACCATAATCGGTGGGTTTGGTGATGTAGCAAGCCGTGCTCCAAGCAGGCCCGTAAACACCCAGCAGTGCCTTCAGGTCTAAGTGTTAGGGAATCCCCATTACGGTCATCAAAGGTGTACATTTCCTTTTCGACAATATCGGTGACTTCGCCGATAGAGCGTTTAAATAATTCGGTTTTCTCTACGATGGGCAAACGGATTTCACTATAACCATAACTGGACAGTACTTCCCTAATAACGCGTTCGGCATACTGCCAAAGCGGTGTTTGATCGGGAAGTACGTCGTGCATCCCACGAATTGCTTGAATATTAGCTGCCATCAATAGAGTTGGGTAGTTATCGAATGCCAGCCACTTGTTTGGCTTCATTGGAGTTTGGGAACTTATCCAGCAACAGGTTCCGGTATTCATTGGCAAGTGACAAGTTACCTAATGCCTGTTCGGTTTGTATGCCGATCCACAAGGTTTCAGCGGTATGGTTGGTTTCACCCAAATAACGCTGTAAGTAATCTTCTGCCGCCTTGTATTCGCCCATCTGATAGCTGATTTTTTGCATTTCGAGCAAGGCTGCTGAATATTGACCGTTCATGTCTAAAGCCTGTTTAAGTAACGCGACCGCTTGCGGACGTTGCCCCATACCTAAATGACAACGTGCAGAATTTGTCAACGCCATCCACTGTCGGTCATTCAGTAGATTGGATGATGCCTGTGCCAGCAAAGCCAATCCTCTATCGAACTGCCTACGGTCGCACAGAAATTTGCCATAATTATTTTGTATGCCAATATCATCGGACGACAAGCCCAAGGCAGTTTCATAATGCTGTTTAGCCTCGTCAAAATGATTGATTTTTTCATACAGGAACGCCAAAGCACTGTGCGCTCGCGCATTATTGGGTTCTTTGTCCAACGCCTTTAATAAATTTTCCTTCGCCAATTCCAGCTTGTTAAGATCCATATACCGAACACCTAGCTGCAGATAAATGTCCGTAGGTTTTTCAGCAGGACTGTCTGAAAACCAGGAACAGGCTGATAGACTTATTGCCGACAGCAGTACAACAGCACAGCGTGTCATCTTATTACTTAATTTAAGCAGCATGTTCGACACTCACAGGGTTTAGTTTAAGATGTCTACGGCTTTTATCGGCGACTTGGCCGACTAATTGTCCACAGGCGGCATCAATATCTTCACCACGAGTTTTTCTCACGGTGGTTACAATTCCAGCATCGTTCAGCAAAGTCTTAAACCGATGAATCGCGTTATTGCTGGAACAGGTGTAATTGGAATTAGGAAACGGATTAAACGGGATCAAATTCAGTTTTGATGGCACGGTTTTAAGCAATTCAATCAGGCCGTGTGCGTCTTCGATTGAGTCATTAACACCATTGAGCATCACATATTCAAACGTAACCGTACGCCTGGGTGCAAGTTTGGCATTATCCCGACAAGCTTCTAATAATTCTTTTAGCGGATATTTTTTGTTAATAGGAACTAACACATCCCGCAACTCGTCAGTGACTGCATGTAAGGAGACTGCCAGGCTAACATCGCACGCCTCCGTCAAGCGATACATGGCAGGCACTACTCCCGATGTGCTGATTGTTACCCGCCGTTTGGAAATACCGTAAGCGAAATCATCCATCATTAAATTCATGGCGGCAACAACATTATCAAAATTAAGCAGCGGCTCGCCCATGCCCATCATGACGACATTGGTAATCTTTTTTTCTTTACCTAAGCGCTGTTGGGCAACCATAACCTGACCGATAATTTCCGCCGTGGTCAAGTTGCGGTTAAAACCTTGTTGGGCGGTCGAACAAAACGTACAGGCAAGCGCACAACCGACTTGTGACGATACACATAAGGTGCCACGATTTTCTTCGGGTATAAACACCGTTTCAATCTTATTGCCACACCCAGTTTGCACTACCCACTTACGTGTACCGTCGCTGGCAATTTTTTCCAACACGATTTCAGGTGTTGTTATATGACAGTTTTCGCTAAGATAACAACGTAGCGGTTTGCTAAAATTGGTCATCAAATCGAAGTCAACGACCTCCTCTTGATAAACCCATTTCAATAACTGTGTTGCGCGAAATGGCTTTTCGCCTAATCCGACAAAGAAGGCCGCTAAGCCTACTCTGTCAAGATCCAGCAAATTCAAGGATTTTTGTTTAACGGGTGCGAGCGCAGAGTTCATTATCTGAGAAAAAGTAAGCAATTTCTCTTTGGGCTGTTGCAACTGCATCAGAGCCATGCACTGCATTTTCGTCGATGCTGTTGGCGAAATCAGCGCGTATGGTGCCAGCCGCTGCTTCTTTAGGATTGGTTGCACCCATGATGTCACGATGTTTTAGGACGGCATTTTCACCTTCCAAAACCTGCATAATGACCGGCCCTGAAATCATGAACGCCACCAGGTCGTTAAAAAATCCGCGCTCTTTGTGTTCTGCGTAAAAACCTTCGGCTTGTGCCTGGGTCAGGTGCAACATTTTTGCAGCGACAATTTTCAGGTCGTTTTTTTCAAAACGGCTGTAAATTTCACCGATGACATTTTTTGCTACTGCATCAGGTTTGATTATCGAGAATGTGCGTTCTATCGCCATGTGTTTTTGAAACTCCAATTGAACAATTAAAATAGTTTTATTATAGCCGATCCGACTATCCGAATAGCCTTTGAATTAAGGCATTCTATCCAGCTCTGCGCCTTCTTTAACAGGCACAATCAGGTCATCAGGACCGACACCCAGCATCAAAGCAGCAGGACTGGCGATAAAAATGGATGAGTAAGTACCGAAAACCACGCCAAACAACAGAGCAATAGAAAAATTATGGATGACTTCTCCCCCTAAGAAAAACAGGGAAACAAGTACCAGAAATACGGTCATCGAAATCATGATAGTACGACTTAGTGTGTCATTCACCGCAATGTTCATCATTTCTTCAGTAGAAGTCTTACGCATATTCCTAAAGTTCTCCCGAATCCGGTCATAAACGACAATGGTATCGTTTAGAGAATAACCAATAAGGGCAAGAATAGCCGCCAATACTGTCAGATCGAACTCCAAAGCGAATACTGAGAATACGCCCAAGGTCACAATCACATCATGGAAGGTCGCAATAATCGCACCGACAGAAAATTTCCATTCAAAACGTAAAGAAATATAAATCAAAATGGCTAACGTCGAGTATAGCAAGGCCAAAAAACCATCCTCTGCAAGGTCGTCACCGACTTGCGGCCCTACAAACTCAACACGACGTAGTTTTGCTGGCGTAGCCGCGTTTTTGTTGATGGCTTCCAGTACTTTTGTACTCAAATCCGCGCTGTTAACGCCTTCTTCAAGTTTCAGGCGAATAAGGACATCTTTGGAGGTGCCGAAATTCTGCACAGTTGCATTTTTAAAACCCGATTCATCCAAGGTTTTGCGTAGTGTCGTCAAGTCAGCAGTTTGTTCATAACCGACTTCTATTAATGTCCCACCCGTGAAATCAATACCCATCTGCAAGCCTTTAGCGGCCAGCGATACAATCGCTATCACCATCAGAATGCCGGAAAAGGTCATCGCAATTTTTCGGTTACCAATAAAATTTATGTGTGTTTTTTTCATAATTGTTTAGTCGCTTCGGAATTATGCTAAATACTTAATTTAGATGGATAATTTCTCAACCCTGCGGTTGCCATAAACCCAGTTGATGACCATCCGTGTGCCGGCAATGGCTGTGAACATGGAGGACAAAATCCCGATAATAAGTGTCACTGCAAAACCTTTGACCGAACCCGTACCAAAGGCAAATAACACCACGGCGACTACCAAGTTGGTAACATGCGAGTCCAAGATTGTCCCCCACGCTCTGTCATAGCCCATATAGATTGCACTTTGTGGTGACACGCCATTCCTTAGTTCTTCACGTATCCGCTCAAATATCAATACGTTAGCATCAACGGACATACCGACGGTTAATATAATCCCCGCAATACCAGGTAAGGTGAGCGTCGCCTGTAGCATCGACAATATAGCCACAACAATAACCACGTTAAAGGCCAACGCAACATCGGCAATCATGCCGAAGACTTTGTAATAACCCGCCATCAGTAAAACGACCAGCACAAAGCCTACCACAAACGATAAAACACCTTTATTGATGTTGTCTTGCCCCAAACTAGGGCCTACCGTGCGTTCTTCAACAATGTCTATCGGTGCTGCCAACGCACCAGCGCGTAGCAACAATGACAGGTTACGCGCTTCTTGTGGACTATCTAAACCCGTAGTCTGAAAGCGTTTGCTAAACGCGCTCTGGATAGTCGCCACACTGATGATTTTTTCGACTTTTTCTTTGTGGCGTACTTTTTGACCATTTTCAACTTTGGTCTCGACCTTATTTTCGATAAATACGACTGCCATCGGTTTGCCGATATTAGCCTGGGTCAGCTTACCCATTTTCGCTGCGCCAACACCATTCAAAGAAATAAATACGGCAGCACGACCGTCTTGATCCATACCGGAAGACGCATCGACAATCTGGTCGCCAGTAACAATCACGCGTTTATCCAGCAGCACGGGGCTTTTGTTTTTGTCGTAGTATAACTTGCTGCCAACTGGCACATGGCCTGAAACGGCTTGCTGTACGTCATGTTCGACATCCACCAGACGGTATTCTAAGGTGGCTGTCGTACCCAAAATTTCTTTGGCGCGGGTGGTATCTTGAACGCCTGGCAATTGCACCACAATCCGGTTGTCGCCTTGTTGCTGGATGACGGGTTCAGCAACGCCCAATTCATTGACGCGATTGCGTAAGGTGGTCATATTCTGGGCGACGGCGAATTTTTTCACTTCTTTTGCATCCACTTCTGACATTTGCAGCCAGAGCTGATCTTGTTCAGCCGGTTCAGTGACTTTCAAGCCCTTGAAATCTTTACTTAACATATCGAAGACAGCGACCTTATCATCTGTTGATTTCATCTTGAGCTTAATAAAGCCCCCTTCCTTAGACACCGACAAGTATCGAATTTTTTTATCACGCAGGGCTATGCGTAAATCTTCTGTGTAACGCTCTTCGGCTTGTTTTACCGCCGCATCCATATCGACTTCGAGCAAGAAATGTACGCCACCGCGTAAATCCAAACCCAAATACATAGCATCTGCGCCTATATTCTGTAACCACGCAGGAGTCGTAGGCGCAAGATTTAAAGCCACCGTCGCATCATCATCCATTTGATCCCGAAGTAAGTCAGCGATTTTTAACTGATCGTCGGTATTTTTAAAACGCGCCAGAATCCTGCCGTCTTTAAATTCAAAGGCTTTTGAAGTTACGCCACTCGTTTTGATAGTGGACTCGATCTTGCTGGCTTGCTCCTGAGTTAAGGCATTGGTAGATGACACTTGAACAGAGGGGTCTTCACCAAACAGGTTGGGTAACGAATAAATCAGGCTGATGAGGAAAATACCCAGTATTAAAAGGTTTTTCCAAAGAGAGTAATGATTTTGCATGTGTTATTCCATCAATTGATCTGCGCGGGGATTTACGTTTTTTCTTAAGTAATCCCAGCGGTGTAATGCTACCGATTAGGTACTGGCCTTTTTAGTGACAGCTTTATAAGTCCCTTTCGGCATCATGGTTTCTATGCTTTGGCGTTGCACCTGGATAAAGATATTATCGCCGACTTCCAGCTTAACGAAATTATCATCCAAATCAATAACTTTTCCTAAAATACCGCCCGTTGTGACTACTTCAACGCCTTTGCCCATTGCAGCGAGCATTTGCTTTTTTTCTTTTGAACGCTGAGCTTGTGGGCGCAGGAACAGAAAATAAAAAAACACCAAAATACCAGCAGGAAACAACAAGCCTTCCATGCCAGGTGATTGTATGGCAGGCGCTGCTGCTAATGCGTCAGAGATAAAGAAGCTCATTGTTATCCTCAGTTTTTATTCGTATAGTTAGATAATTTCCCATTATGCCACAACTGGAACAACTTTTCCTCGTTGTTGGTAAAACCGCTTGACAAAAATATCCAGCTCTTTTTTTGCGATGGCATCACGCAGTTCTTCCATGAGATTAAGATAGTAATGGAGGTTATGCAGTGTATTTAGCCTGGATCCCAGCATTTCCTTACATTTGTCGAGATGCCGTAGATAGGCCCTGGAATAATTTCGGCAAGTGTAGCAGGCACAACTTTCGTCGATGGGGTTGGTATCGAATTCGTACTGGCTATTCCTTATCTTGACGACCCCAAACGTGGTAAACAGATGACCATTACGGGCATTGCGCGTGGGCATCACGCAATCGAACATATCAATGCCGCGCCTGACCGCTTCGACCAAATCCTCTGGCGTACCCACGCCCATCAAATAACGGGGCTTATTGACGGGCATTTTTTGATGAATGGCATCAAGGGTTTGCATCATTTCTTCTTTCGGCTCACCCACTGACAAGCCGCCAATGGCGTAACCATCAAAACCTATATCAACTAACCCTGCGATAGATTCTGCACGAAGATGCTCGTACATTCCACCTTGCACAATACCGAATAAGGCATTCGAGTTATCACCATGTGCGATTTTGCTACGTTGCGCCCAACGTAAGGACAAACGCATTGATGTTGCTGCCTCGTCTACGGTTGCCGGATACGGCGTGCATTCATCAAATATCATCACAATATCAGACCCTAAATCCCGTTGAACTTGCATAGATTCTTCCGGCCCCATAAAAATCTTGCTGCCATTGATGGGCGATTTGAACGTCACGCCTTGTTCAGTGATTTTTCTTAACGCACCCAGGCTGAACACTTGGAAACCGCCGGAATCGGTGAGGATGGGTTTTTGCCAGTTCATAAAGCCGTGCAAATTCTTATGCGCTTTGATTACCTCCGTACCTGGGCGGAGCATGAGGTGAAAAGTATTTCCTAGAATAATCTGAGCGTTCAGGCTTAAAAGATCGTCTGGCGTGAGCGACTTTACCGCACCGTAAGTGCCGACAGGCATAAAAACGGGGGTTTCTATTGTGCCGTGGGCTAAGGTTAGTTGGCCTCGGCGGGCATGGCCGTCCTGATGGGTGAGTTTGAATTCCATATAAATTAACAGATTGTAAACAAATGCTATGGATTTGGTACGATTATAGCGAACATAATCAAGATGTCGGTCAAATCCAATTGGTCACGGACGACAAATTTGTTTGCATGCTTTCCGATATTCGCTCTTCCGACTCAATTGGGTTGTACTCAACGCCGTTATTCCAGCTATCCAAGACATTAGGGAATCTCTAAAAATTCAATAAGCTCCTTCTCCCTTCGGGAGAAGGTTGGGATGAGGGGTTTAAAATCAAGTATTTACAACCCTCACCCTAGCCCTCTCCCAGAGGGAGAGGGGATTTTTAGAGATTCCCATTAAATAATACACATTACCCGCCCCAACCCGCTTGTTCTAGTATAATTCCAAGAAAACCGCTTTGTAATTTAGTGTTGAACGGACCATCAATGAAATCAAAAACCGCCATACTACTTTTAAATTTAGGTACCCCAGATAGCCCAAGCCGTTGGCATGTGGGGCGGTATCTAAGCGAATTTCTCAATGATCCAAGAGTTATCGACATTCCTTGGTTGGCCAGAAAAATATTGGTCAACTGCATTATTGTGCCATTTCGATCCGGTAATTCCTCAAAGCTCTACAAAGCTATTTGGGATAAAGAATCAGGATCACCGTTGCTGATGAATACCTTGGCGTTGCAAAAAAAATTGCAAATAGCCGTAGGTGACGAAATCACGGTGGAGATGGCCATGCGTTACAAAAACCCCAGTATGGACGTTGTTTTGGAACGAATGCACCAGCAGGGCTATCATAAGATTATTGTCTTCCCATTATTCCCGCAATACGCGTCGAGTAGCACTGGCAGTGCTTTACAGCGTTTTATGGAGATTGTGAGCCAATGGTGGGTTATTCCCGAAATTAAAATCATTTCTCAATATTTTGATAACGACGATTTTATCAATTGCATCGTTAATCGCGCTAAAAAATACGATTTGGCACAATACGATCATATTATTTTTAGCTACCACGGCTTACCAGAGAGGCAGGTAGATAAGGTTTATACAGATGGCGTTTTATGTAAACATCATGATTGCGAAGAGACTTTAACCGAAAGCAATTATTACTGTTACAAAGCTGCTTGTTATCAAACAACGAAAGCTATTGTAGAAAAACTGGCGATACCGCAAGATAAATTCACATTGAGTTTTCAAAGTCGTTTGAATAATAAATGGTTAATGCCATTCACCGACAAAGTGATCGAAGAACTGGGGGTTAAAGGTGCTAAAAAAATACTGGTTTTTTCGCCCGCGTTTACCGCAGATTGCTTAGAAACCCTGTATGAAATTGGCATTGAATACCAAGAAATTTTCCATAAACACGGGGGCGAAAAAATACAGTTGGTAGAAAGCTTGAATAGTGGGGATGATTGGGTGGAGACCATTAAAAAGTTGGCGCGGTAACAAAATAGGGCGAGTCAAGACCCGCCTAATGCGCTACGACTATTCCACCTCCCCACCCCAAAACATCAATTTTCTTCTATGCGCTTACGAAGTCCAGCAGGCATTTCCAGTTTGGTTTTATTCCAGCCTTCCAAATCTAAAACTTCCTCCAAACATTGCTCCATGAGCTGATGGGCTTGTTTAGTCACTTCAGCTATTCGTCGGTGTACTTGCATTTGCACACTGTCTTCGGGCGAAATATCCACGCTCATACATTCTTTTTGATAATCGAATAATTTACGCAAATTGTTAATTTGCAGACTGACATGAACAGGGCAAGCACACGCATAAAGAATGCCTTGGTCGTTGATTATGGCAAGTTGTAGTGCTGAAAATTTACTGTCAAGGTTCATTGCTCTCTCCTCATATTATTATTGTTATAAAATCATGATCTTTGGTGTGATTCGTACTGAAATCCACAGGCAAATAAAATTCGTATGATTATAAGCTAACCCGTCTTTGCCAGCAGAGAAATGGAAGCCAAGCCCAAACTAGCCTCCAGCAAAGCTTCCCAAGCATCACCTTGCTGCTGGCCTTTAATCTGACGATCTGCTTTTGCACCCAACACTAATACCTTATTTAATTCGGCATGCATCAGCCGTTTTACAGCAGAATCAATAAGTTGCTTACGTTCACCCCAAATACCATTTTTTTTCAGGATAAGCTCTTTTTCACCCTGATTCTGCGCGGCTTTATAGCTAATCAGAATTCTGACTTCCCGCATGAGCGCCCATAGCACGATGGCGGATGCAATTCCTTCCGCGTTCAGGGATAACACTATTTTAAGTACCTTATCAGGCTGTGCAGAAAGGGCTGACTCAACCAGCTTAAATACGTCGTAGCGGGAACTGTCCGCCACTACGTCAATAATTTGCAAGGTACTTAGCTTGCCTGATCCATACAGTACATACAATTTTTCTATTTCCTGAGCAGCCGCCAATAAATTACCTTCAACTCGGTCAGCAAGTATTTTCACTGCACCAGGCTCAGTCGTTATTCCGCGTTGTTGCAATCTGTCTTGTATCCAGCGCAGAAGGTCTTGTCCAGCCAACGGCCAAACTTGAATAACACAAGCCACCTTATCTAATGCTTGAAACCAGGAAGTTTTTTGTACGTCCTTAGTGATTTTCCCAGCGGTAATAAGTAATAAGGTATCTTCGGGAAGGTGTTGACAATAAGCTGCCAATGCTTTTGCACCTTCTGCGCCCGGCGTTCCAGCCGGTAATCTCAGGTCGATAATTTTTTTGTCGGCGAAGATAGAAAAGGTGTCCGCAGCTACATTTAGTTGCTTCCAGTCGAACAGCTTATCGACGAAAAATATTTCTCTGACAGTAAAATCTCGCTCTTTTGCCGATTTCCTGATGGCATCCGCCAGTTCGCCCAATTGTTGCGGTTCGTCACCAGTTATAAAATAGACCGGAGCTAGGGCTTTCTGCAATGACAACGATAACTGTTGCGGTTTAATCTGCACTATTTACCTTTCGTCTGTACTACCGCACGGCCACGGTTAATAATCGTCCTGACAACCTGTTGATACATCTCATTTCTGATGACAGTTTCTTCATTATCTTTGGCAATGACGTCCTGTTGATCATTAAAATATTCCCGCCTGAACTCAACTGGCTCTCGCGGCACTACTACACCATTTTTAGCATTAAGCAGTTCAAACTCCAGATGCCCTGCCAGTTCAATCTCATTCGACCGCCCTCTCTCGCTCAAAGATAGCACTCGGCGCTCAATGCCATCATTAAATATTCTCAGCACAATATCGGCCTTCTCGGGCGAGTCGACAAGTTGTCCTGAAGATGATTTCAACACGCTATTTAATTGGTCTCTAAGTGCGGGCGAACCACCTTGCAAAAAAATGGTTTTCATTTCTTTGGGTAAATCGTACGCGCCGCGCAAATGATAACCACAAGCCGTTGTTAGCAAGGCAATAACTAAAATGACTGATCGATTTATCCGCACAAGCTAACTCCTATACAACGATATTGACCAATTTCTTGGGTACGATAATGATCTTTTTAACGGGCTTACCGTCAATGAATTTAATCACATGCTCATCGCTTAAGGCTGTTTTTTCTATTTCTTCATTAGTCGCTGATGCTGAAACGGTCATTTTGCTGCGTAATTTACCGTTAACCTGTAGGACGAATTCTATTGAATCCTGCACCAACGCGGTTTCGTCCACTTGCGGCCATGGCAAACCGACTGCCGCGTCATGATGGCCTAAATGTAACCACAATTGGTGACAGATATGCGGTACGATAGGCGATAGCATAAGTGTTATGGCTTCCAGCGTTTCTTGTCGGATGGCCTTGCCGTTGGCGGAGTCATCTTCAAACTTAGTCAAGGTATTGAGCAACTCCATATTTGCCGCAATAGCCGTGTTAAAGATGGTACGTACGCCCATATCGTGACTGACTTTCTGGATGGTTTGGTGTGTGTGCCTACGTACTGCCTGCTGTTCAGGCGTTATTGATGCCTTATCTATTGGCTGTCGTGTGACACCAGATATAACATGGAAATAAACTTGTTTCCACAGTCGTTTTAAAAACCTTGATGCGCCCTCTACACCGCTATCCGACCATTCCAGGGATTGTTCTGGCGGCGCGGCGAACATGATGAACAAGCGCACGGTATCTGCGCCATATTGGTCGATTAAGGTTTGTGGATCGACGGTATTGCCTTTGGACTTGGACATTTTGCTGCCGTCTTTCAACACCATGCCTTGGGTCAGCAATTTCTTGAACGGCTCGTCGCAAGTGACTAGACCTTCATCCCGCAATAATTTGGTGTAAAACCGGGCGTACAACAAATGCAGGATGGCGTGTTCAATGCCGCCTATGTAATGATCGACGGGTAGCCAGTGACTGGCTTTTGCATCGAGCATGATGTTGTCAGGTTGGCTGGCAAACCGTGCAAAATACCAGGACGATTCCATGAAAGTATCGAAGGTGTCCGTTTCGCGCCGTGCCGCTTTGCCGCAGGTCGGACAGGTAGTTTTGGAGAAAGTCGGATGAGCGATTAAAGGTGATTGCAAGCCGTCCAATACCACATTTTTAGGCAATGTTACCGGCAAATCCTTTTCTGGCACGGGGACTGTACCGCAACCGTCACAATAAATGACCGGAATCGGTGCGCCCCAATAACGCTGACGGGAGACGCCCCAATCACGTAGACGGAATTGCACCTGCTTATCGCCGAGGTTTTTGGTGTTCAGGTCGGTGGCAATGGCATCCACTGCGGCCTTATGGGTTAAGCCATCAAACTTACCACTGTTAACCAACACGCCAACTGTTTTATCGCCGTACCAATCTTTCCATTCTGCATCAGTGAATTCAAGTTCGTTTAATGGCTGCTCAAATAACCATTTTTTGTCTTCTGGAACGGGGTCTTTAATTCCATAACGATCATTTGATGATGAAATCCCACTTTCTAATGCGGATCTATTTGTTAAATTTTTCTCGTGTTCAATTACTTGTTTTATTGGCAAGCTATAATTTTTTGCAAAATAAAAGTCCCTTTCGTCATGTGCTGGCACGGCCATGACTGCACCTTCACCATAGCTCATTAACACGTAGTTGCCGACCCATACCGGAATTTGTTCTTCAGTAAGTGGATGTTTAACAAAAAGCTTTGTATCCATCCCTTTCTTTTCCATCGTCGCCATGTCGGCTTCCGCCGTGCCGCTTTGTTCGCATTCCTTTAAGAATTCTGCAAGCTTAGGATTGGTCTTGGCGGCATGGGTTGCCAATGGATGCGCTGCTGCGACGGCACAAAAAGTAACGCCCATAATCGTATCGGCACGAGTAGTGTATACCCACAGCAACTCGTCTTTGCCGTCCAATTGATAGGGAAACGCAAACCGTACCCCGTAGCTTTTCCCGATCCAGTTGGCTTGCATGGTCTTGACCTGCTCCGGCCAACCGTCGAGCGTATCGAGCGATTGCAACAACTCATCGGCATAAGCGGTGATCTTCAAAAACCATTGCGCGATTTCCTTGCGTTCGACCTTGGTGTCGCAACGCCAGCAACAACCATCAATCACTTGCTCATTGGCAAGTACAGTCATGTCTTTTGGACACCAGTTGACTGGCGCAGTTTTTTTGTAGGCCAAGCCTTTTTCCAGTAATTTCAGGAAAAACCATTGCTCCCACTTATAATAATCAGGATCGCAGGTTGCTAATTCCCTGTCCCAGTCGTAACCAAATCCCAAGCGCTTAAGCTGGTCACGCATGTAGTCAATATTGCTGTAAGTCCAATCGGCTGGATGCACGCCATGCTGCATAGCGGCATTTTCAGCCGGTAGCCCGAAAGCATCCCAGCCCATCGGTTGCAGGACATTCTTGCCCAACATGCGTTGATAGCGGCTGATGACATCGCCGATGGTGTAATTCCTGACATGGCCCATGTGCAGCTTGCCGCTGGGGTAGGGGAACATGGACAGGCAATAGTATTTTTCACGGTCAGACGCTTCAAGGGCTTTAAATGCCCCCGATTCTTCCCATAGCTTTTGTACGCTTTGCTCAATCTCTAGCGGTTGATAGTTTTCCTGCATCCTTATCGTCTTTCGTCGGTCAAAAGCGTTAGAATACCGTACCGACGCTTAAATCTAAAGTGACATTTTCAGGAGACAACTCATGGCTAAAAATAAATTAGTTACTGCTTACACGGACTTGATGGAACATCTCTATCTGGCTATGGACAATACATTGCATTCAATGGCGGATGCCTTAGATATTGCAAAAGACAATATTCACCAAGCTGGCAACCTGACTAAGGATGAAGTCAACAAGGTATCGAATTTTCTAACGCGGGATATTGAAAGCGCCGCGCAAGGCTTACCTGCCCATAAAGATGCCAATTCCTTGTCCGAATGGTTTAAGTTTGATATTGATTTGATTGAGAACTTTACCTTGGATGCCTTTCTCAGTCTGGCGGATAAAACCCGCATTGAACTGGCAAAGCTGGGCGAGCAAGCGAAAACACACACTTACCAAAGTGGTGATGTAACCATACCTGGAACGTTTATTTGCGACAACTGCGGCAAGGAAATTGCGTTTAAGGCACCTAGCCAGATCCCAGAGTGCCCAGCGTGTCAGGGCAAAATTTTTATCCGAATTTGATATTAACAGCATTAGTCCTATAATGGGATTTTCATCTATTTGATTTAACGGGGAAATAACATGCGTAGGGTCATTTTTAACCAGAAGGGCGGAGTAGGTAAATCAACGATTACGTGTAATCTTGCGGCCATTAACGCCGTTGAAGGGAAAAAGACTTTAGTCATCGACCTGGATATTCAAGGCAATTCTACTCAGTATTTGCTGGGCAAAAAAGTCACTGACAGCGATAAGACCATCGCCCATTTTTTTAAAGATTGCTTAAGTCTTTCGCTGTTCGGGGGCGGTAATACAACGGGGCTTGAAAACATCATTCACGAAACGCCGTTTCCAAACTTATACGTTATCCCTTCACATCCTGACCTTGAACCCCTTCAAGCTCGCTTGGAATCACGCATGAAGACTTTAAAGCTAAGAGAAGCGCTGGAGAAGTTGACGGGATTCGACACGATTTACTTGGATACTCCGCCAGTCTTAAATTTTTACAGCCATTCCGCGTTAATTGCTGCCGAGAAATGTTTAATTCCGTTTGATTGCGATAGCTTTTCAAGGGAAGCCTTATATACCCTGATGCAAACAATTACGGAAGTTAAAGCAGATCACAATCAAGGTTTAGAGATTGAAGGCATTATTGTCAACCAGTATCAAAAACAGGCTAATCTGCCACAGCAACTGGTTGAAGCACTCATTGCGGAAGGCTTGCCGGTACTTGGCGCAATGATCTCACCTTCCGTCAAGGTCAGGGAATCTCACTCTGCATCACAACCCTTAGTTCACTATGTTCCTAATCACAAATTGACCAACGAGTACAGGGCGTTGTACGCGGAAATTCACGGTAGTTAAGATTGTTTTCCGACTATTTCTAAATCCGAAATTTTCAACCTTAAAGACTTCTGCTGCTAATTTTTGACGTAATGCCTCGTGTTACGGTTCTGACTTACGTAATATTTTGGCATAAAAAAACCCAGCACTAAGGCTGGGTTTTTCCGCAGACTTAAAGATACTTAAAGTGCGATAGAACTGGACTCTGAAGGTCTTTGTTTAGTACCGTCTTGAGGATCCATACAACCGGTTAAGCCAACAATCATTAAAGCAACAGCTACAAGTGATATAACTTTTTTCATAAGATCATCCTCCAATGGGTTCGAATTTTTTATTTTATTGTGCGCCTTAAAAGCACGGTGAATTTATATCATGACTAGAACGGTGATGCAATAACTAAAAACTCATCAACTAGGTGCAAATACAATAACCCACTTCAGAATACCCAATGTGGTTGATAAGCCAACGCTTTGGGGATGCAAGGTTGCGTAAATATTAGCTGTATTTCTTGGCCTAATGGAGACAGATAGTTATTGACAGAATCAATCAAATCAATGGTGTCGCCGCCCAACGCCGCTTAGATCCTGTACTACTCATAACACTCCGAGTAATGCAAAGTCTCTACGAGATACCATTGGGCAACAAGCCGTGAAAGTTCTGGGCAGATTTTGTGCAACATCCGCTCTACGAATACCAGCGTGAAGTTTTTTGTGGCAAAAAACGCAGGAAAATCGAAGAACCGCCGGACAAAATGTCGTTTTTCAACGACTAAGATCGACAACCAATGCTTAATTTACAGTCAGTTACTGAAGGAAAGGTTTGCATTAAAAAACCCCTTAAGTTTTAACTTTGCGAGGGCTTGGGTCACTTGAAGGCGAAGCCTACGGAAAATACTCCATTGGCATGAAAAGCAAAGCAATAGGATATAGTTGGTTACACTATGCTAGAAATTATAGACGAGGTTCGAGAATGGACAAGGGAATTCTTGGTTTAGATTTAAGCACAAATTCAATTGGCTGAGCTTTACTTGAAGAAAAACAAGGAAAACAAGGAAAACTCAATAAAATTATAAACTTAGACAACCGATTTTTTACTAAACCGGTTGAAGAAAAAACGCCCACACCCAAAAATGTAAAACGACGGAATGCAAGGTTAACACGTCGTGGCTTACAATACCGCTCCAGAGCCAGGCGCAAATTGCGGACGCTTAATTATACCAATCCCGATAAGTTCACATATTATCCCTTCTCCAGTGGGAGAAGGTTAGGATGAGGGGATTCAAATAACAACTTATTGGGATTGGTATTACCTCATAACGCTAGGGTTATTGCCACAAGAACTGACTCAATTCATCACCAGAAATCATCCTAAACGACCTATACAATCCTTACCCATTAATGGCTAAAGCCCTTGATAATGCCGTAACGCACTTTGAATTACGGCGAATATGCGCCTTATTAGATTATCATGATCTGTAAGCAAAATCGCAAAACCGATGGCGTAAAAGTTGTAATAGAGCAAATCATTTTTTACCAACGTCCATTAAAACTCCATGCCAACCGTATTGGCAAATGCTCGCTAGAATCTGCCTGGAAAGCCAGCGTTTCCGTTATCTGCAAGACATTCATAACGTTATGCAGCATGAAAGAAATTAACCTTACCAGTTTCAATATCGTACATACCCCCGATGATCGCAATATCTCCCGCTTGCTCCATAGCGGCTAGCAAGCCGCTCTGTTGCCTGATCTGCTCAACGGTCAACTGGACATTTTTGTCAGCCACTTTTTGGATCAGTTCGTTCTTATCAATCCCGTTATTCGCAGGCATTTCTGCGTGAACACACGTAATCGCCGGTTTTATTTTGGCCAACAACCCTGTCAAATGATCGAGTTTGGCATCGGCACAAGCACCCTTGATTGCCCCGCAATGGGTATGGCCCAGCACGACGATGAGCTTTGAACCTGCTAACTTGCAAGCAAATTCCATACTACCCAGGAAGTCGTCATTGACAATGTTGCCCGCTATTCTGGCGCTAAAGACATCGCCTAAACCCAGGTCGAATATCAACTCAACGGAAGTGCGCGAGTCCATGCAGCTTAAGATAATCGCAATAGGAAACTGGCCATCGCTGGTGTCGTTGACCTGTTCCAGCAAGTTGCGATTGGATTTTAGATTGTATACAAACCGTTCGTTGCCTTCCTTGAGCAAGTCCAGCACCTTATTGGGGGTTAAAGATTGTTGCGATTCGTAAGTTTGGGTACGGGCATTCTCAACGGAGGGCAGCGAACCAAAACCACGGACATTTTCAAGGATCAGTTTGATATGTTTATGGTGAGCCTCGCTTTTAAAGGTCTGGATAATTTCATAGACGTCATAATCAATATATTTTGACCGGGTGGCATCAATAACCACCTCGCTATGCGCTGGTAGGGCTTCCAAAGTTTGCTGGAGATTAGCACGGTTCAAAAAAGAAACATGCTCTGACAAACGAATGACGTGTTTATTGCCGATCTGGGTTTCCTTAAAGTAATAAGCACTTTTATAGTTTTCCAGCAAGATAGAAAACAGGGCAATCGTAAGGCCAATAAGAATACCAAACAGGATATTAGTGAAAACCAAACCCAGGACCGTCGCACAAAAAGGGATAAAATGATACCAGCCTGATTGGTATAGCGTCTTGAATGTCTCTGGTTTAGCTAACTTATAACCGACCACCAATAAGATCGCTGCTAAACTTGCCAGCGGGATTTTATTGATAATAGTTGGGATTAAAAATACCGCCGATACCAAGAGCAAACCATTAACAATACTTGCTGCTTTAGTTTTCGCGCCGGACTGGACGTTAATGGAACTGCGGACGATAACCTGTGTTAACGGCAAACCACCCAATAAACCTGAGCTGATATTGCCGATTCCTTGGGCAATCAACTCCCGATTCGAAGGTGTAATTCTCTTATAAGGATCGAGCTTATCAACAGCGTCTAAAGATAATAAAGTTTCCAAACTAGCAACCACCGCCAAGGTCAACCCAGCCCAATAAATTTCGGGATTTGTGACCTGACTAAAATCAGGAAAATGCAATTGCTGCATAAGCCCTGACATATCCTGCACGAGGGGAATCATCACCAAATGCGTTTCTTGCAAAGCAAAACCGGGAACTACGTTACGTAAAGTTTCGTTAAACAAAACACCCAAGGCAACCACCACTAACGGCGCTGGCAGCAAATGAGAAAAACGTCGTTTCTGCATGAACGGCAGCTCCCACAACAACAATACCAATAGCGAGGCTAAGGCAATCAAAATAGCGCCAGGTTGGGATTGATCCAGCATGTGAAACAATTCGGTCAACGAAGAATAGTTGTCTATCTGGCTAAAAGAAAAATCCCCTTCGTAATCGCGGTCATAACCTACCGCATGGGGTATTTGCTTAAGGAAGATAATAATGCCTATCCCGCTCAACATCCCATTGATAACCGAAGACGGGAAATAATAAGCAATTACCCCAGCCTTCGCCAAGCCCATCACTATTTGCAACAAGCCCGCAACAATGACGGCCAATAAAAATCCACCAAACCCTAGTTTTTCTATGGTGGGCAGAACGATAAGGGCAAGACCCGCCGCCGTCCCGCTAATACCCAACGCGGAGCCACTAAGCGGCGCAACCACCAAGCCGCCAACAATACCGGTTATCAGCCCTGAAAATAAAGGTGCACCAGATGCTAGGGCAATCCCTAATGACAACGGCACTGACACCAAAAATACCGCTATACCGGCCGGAATATCGTCCTTGAGATTAGCAAAAAATGAAAAATTATCGTCTTGTGGGTCTGGTATCTGAATTCCAGGCATAAATATAAATTCCTATCAATAATAAACTGAGATCACCATATCCAGTTATACCAATGCCTACACCTAAGTCGCCTTCCTTAGGGTGGGGTTAGGATGAGTGGATTTAAATAAAATCATACTGGTACTGATATTGATTATTTTATAGAAACATTACCTTGCGAAGTAATTCAATAAACTACTAAATTGGCAGAATTGACGTTTATTATGGCAAAAAACGCAGAAAAGTCGAAAAACCGCTGGAACAATTGTTGCACTTCGGAATTGAATCCGCCTTTTTTAAACAAACAATTTAAAAAAGTTAGTATAACCAACTATGGCCTACTTACAAAATGGAATGCTCAACCACGAGGATCATGGAACTAGAAAACTCATTTCCCTATACAAAAGCTGGAAAATATCTTTCCTAAGAGATCATCAGAAGTAAATTCTCCAGTGATTTCAGCAAGCGCTTGTTGGGCTTGCCTTAAGTCTTCCGCGATAAGTTCACTGGCTTGGGTGGTTTGTAGTTGGTTTAACGCGTTTTGGACGAGTTCGTAGCCTTTTTTTAGGGCTTCAAGGTGGCGGGTTCTGGCGATGAAGATGTTTTCTGCTGAGTCGTTATAACCGACGCTTTGTTTTAGGTGTTGGATTAGTAGGTCCGTGCCTGCGCCAGTTTTAATGGATAGGTAGATTTGTGTGCCGGATTCTGTGGTTTGTTTTTCCGGCTGTTTATTGACCAAATCTATTTTGTTGAAGACGGTTGTTATGTCCAGACCTTCGGGGATAGCATCCAGCAAGGTTTGGGGTTGGGTATCTCTAATGTCGATAAGCAGCAAGACTTTGTCAGCTTTGCGGATTTCCTCAAACGCTCGGCGGATGCCTTCTTGCTCGACGGCGTTGGTGCTGTCATGTAAGCCTGCGGTATCAATAATGTGCAGCGGCATTCCGTCCAGTTGTATGCGTTCGCGTAGCACGTCACGCGTGGTGCCGGCAATGTCGGTGACAATGGCGGCATCGTGTCCGGCGAGTGCGTTTAACAAGCTGGATTTTCCGGCATTAGGTTTACCAGCGAGTACGACGGTCATGCCGTCACGCAACAAGCGGCCTTGTTTGGCGGTTTTTTGGATTTCTTCCAGCCTTTGCACAAGACTTATTAATCGGTTTTCGACGACCCCATCAGTCAGGAAATCGATTTCTTCATCGACAAAATCAATGGCGGCTTCGATGTAGATTCTAAGCTCGGTCAGTTCGGTAATCAGCAGATTGATCTGGTCGGAAAACACGCCTTGCATGGAGCGTTGCGCGGAACGAACGGATTGCTCGGTGCTGCTGGTTATTAAATCGGCAACGGCTTCGGCTTGGGCGAGATCGAGTTTGTTGTTGAGGTAAGCACGTTCGGTGAATTCCCCCGGCTTGGCTAATCGTGCGCCCAATGCCAACACGCGCCGTAGCAGCATGTTGAGGACGACCGAGCCACCATGCCCTTGGAGTTCGAGGACATCTTCACCAGTATAAGAGGCTGGGGATGGAAAATAGAGGGCTATGCCGGAATCAATAACGGCATTATCTTGATCCAGAAAAGTTGAGAACTGTGCGGTTCTTGGCGTTAAGGCTTTTTTTGTTAGTTTGGTTGCGATTTCAGTAACTAATCCACCTGAAATTCGGATGATACCGACACCACCGTTACCGGAAGGTGTCGCTATGGCTGCAATGGTGCCTATTTGTTCAATGTCCAATAGTCGCGCTAGGCTTGTGCATTGATTTTTTTGGTGATGTAGGTCTGCTGGATAATGGATAAGGTGTTGTTAACTACCCAGTACAAAACCAAACCTGCGGGGAAAAACAGGAAAAATACGGTAAATACGAGCGGGAACATTTTCAATATCTTCGCCTGAACCGGATCAATCGGTGGCGGATTAAGCCCTTGCTGAATTTTCATGGTAATACCCATAATTACAGGGAGAACCAAAAATGGATCCATAACCGACATATCCTGAATCCACAACAGGAACGGGGCTTGCCGGAATTCAACGGTTTCGCTCAATACCCAATACAAAGACATAAAGACGGGAATTTGGAATAGGATAGGTAAACAACCACCCAGTGGGTTGACCTTTTCCTTTTTGTACATATCCATCATTTCTTTATTGAACCGCGGCCTGTCGTCGGCAAAGCGCTCTTGTAATTCTTTTAGGCGCGGTTGTATCTTACGCATCCTTGCCATTGAGATGAAGCTGGCTTGTGTCAACGGGAACATCAACAATTTAATACAGAAAGTCACACCAATAATCGCAAAACCCCAGTTACCGGTAAAGCTATGAATTTTATTGAGCAACCAGTAGATAGGTTTGCCGATGAAGGTCAACACACTGTAATCAACGGTAAGCTCAAGCCCTGGCGCTACTTTTTCCATGATAGGTTGAATTTTCGGACCCGAAAATAAGCGTGAGACAAACTGGGTTTCTGTGTTGTTGGCGACTGTCACTGGCGGTGAATACGAGCCGATGACGTAGCGTTCATCCTTTAGATGTTTAGTGTAAAAGTGGTTTTCTGATTCTGCGGGTGGAATCCACGCCGAGGCAAAATAATGCTGAATCATGGCTGCCCAACCACCTGGGCTGGCGACATCCAAATTATCATCAACCATATCGTCAAAGTTAATCTTTTTGTACTTGTCCTTTTCGGTATAAACAACGCCGCCGTCATAAGCCCGCATACCTGCGGTCAGCATGTTGCCGGTATTTTCTTTGAAGGGAACTCTTAGTAATTGGCTGTATTGTCTTCCAGACCAATCTTTTCCGGTGTTATTTTTGATGTTTTGGTTGAGTGTGATTTCGTAACTGCCACGCTTGAAAATGAAGGTTTTGGTCATTGCGAGCCCATTGTTATCCGTCCATGTTAGTGGAACGGTAAGGCTGTCTTGTCCTTTAGCAAGGGCATAGCTATTCGCTTGGTGAGTATAAGTGCTGTGATGATCAGGAGCCGCTGCATTCCCGCTAGCTGCAATCAAGCCGCTTTGCGCGATAAACATTTTTTCTGGGCTGCTGTTAAATAGCCTTACTGGCTGATGATTTTTTTCAGCCGCTTCTAAACCGACGAGTTTTCTCATCGCGTTTACAATCGTATTATCTTTTTCTACTGGGTAATTAAGTAAGTCCAGATTCTGTATCGTGCCGCCTTGCATATCAATTTCAAGGGCAATAACATCGGTTTTTACAGTAACAACATCAGTGGCGGAAACAGCCGCCAACGGTGCAGTAACGACTGGTTGCCCCTCGGGTTGTGCCTGTGTAGCGGTATTGGTTGTTGAAGGCAAATCTTCTTTCACATCTGCAATGGCAGGATTTTCAATTTGTGCGGTAGCAGGTTTAGGACCGTAATCAACCTGCCAAGCTTGCCAGAGCAGTAGTACGATCATTGCAAATGCAATGACGAGTAAAAATCGTATATTATCCATTCTTATTTATTACCAAATTTTTCTGGAACGGGATCAATGCCACCTTCGTGAAAAGGATGGCATTTCAATAATCTTCTGGCTGTCAGGTATAAACCTTTAAGCACACCATGCAATTCAAACGCTTCCATAGAATACGTTGAGCAACTGGGATAAAAGCGGCAGTTATTGCCAAGCACAGGACTAATAAAGGTCTTATAAAACCTTATAATGGCTATCAGCTTGAAGCACATTTGGATACCAATTTAAGCCAATGTTTTTCCAATGACTGTCTTAATACATCCGGCGGTGCACCCAGCGCTTCTTTTCGTGCCAGGACAACAATATCAATGCCAGTCATCGTATGCTGTTGGATCCTAAAGCTTTCCCTGACAGTTCTTTTAATCACATTTCTGTGCACTGCCTTTCTAATAATTTTTTTGGCAATTGCCAACCCGACTCTGGGATGATCAGAATCGCTCTGTGTGGCTAAAAGCGTAAAATACCGATCTGTTGATTTGACGGGATTGGTAAAAACATTTTTAAATTCAGCGGCTTTTTTTAATCTTAATTCTGGAGGGAAACCGTAGTTTAGCTCCGTCACACAGCAGTCAGCCTAGATCTTCCCTTCGCCCGCCTTGCGTTTATTACTCTACGGCCACCGACTGATGCCATTCTTTCTCTAAAACCATGGGTTCTAGCACGTTTAATTTTGCTGGGTTGGTATGTTCTTTTCATATTACAAAAGCCTGATCAAATAAGGGTCAATAAAAACAGATAAAAAAGCCTACGGATGATAAGATATAAGCCCGATTATGTCAATTCTGTGAGCTTGCACGTTTATCCTGTATAGTAACCGACGAGCTGAATCTGTCAAACATATAAAATCAATAAGTTAACGACTTCAATGAGTTCCATTTGGAATAACTGCTTGAGTAAGCTGGAAAATGAAATTTCCAGCTCGGAATTTAATACCTGGATTAGGCCACTTCAGGCCGTAGAAAATGAAGGGCAGTTAAAATTGCTCGCCCCTAATCGTTTTGTAATGGATTGGGTTAAGGAACGGTTTTTTCCAAAAATAGAAGACCTTGTCAGCGAGTTTTCCAATGGTTCATTAAGCCTGATTTTGGAAATCGGCTCGAAAGCTTCCACTTTACCTGCTACCAAAAAAACAGTTAAACGAACCGATGCAAAAAAAGCTGGGCCAAGTAATCTCAATAAGGCATTTACTTTCGATAATTTTGTTGAAGGTAAATCCAATCAATTAGCAAAAGCCGCTTCGTTTCAAGTCTCCGAGAATATCGGCAGAGCTTATAACCCCCTGCTTATCTACGGCAGTTCTGGTTTGGGTAAAACCCACTTAATGCACGCCATCGGCAATGCGGTTTTGCTCAGAAAACCATCCCTTAATATTCTCTATGTGCATTCTGAAAAGTTTGTGCAAGATATGGTTAAGGCACTACAGCAAAATACGATTAACGCCTTTAAAGATTATTACCGTAATTTGGATGTCTTGTTGATTGACGATATCCAGTTTTTTGCCAGCAAAGAACGTTCACAAGAAGAATTTTTCCATACTTTCAATACCTTGCTTGAAAAAAAGCATCAAGTCGTGCTGACCTCCGACAAATATCCCAAGGAAATCGCTAATCTTGCCGAGCGGTTAAAATCACGGTTTAGCAGCGGTTTACCCGTAACTATCGAGCCACCTGATATGGAAACCAGGGCGGCCATCTTGATGAAAAAAGCGGCTATGGTGAATGTTGATCTACATCAGGATGTGGCTTTATTTATCGCCAAGCGGATTCCATCCAATGTCCGTGACTTAGAAGGTGCGTTAAGGCGCGTCATTGCGAATTCTCAATTCACTGGTCGTGAAATCACGATTGACTTCACCAAAGAAGCCTTGCACGATTTAATCTCGATGCGCGATAAGTTAGTTGACATCAACAATATTCAAAAAACCGTTGCTGAATATTACAAAATCCGTATTGCCGATTTGTCTTCAAAAAGCCGCAGGCAGTCTGTTACCCGTCCTAGGCAAATTGCCATGTCCTTAGCCAGGGAGCTGACTTCACTTAGTTTTCCAGACATTGGTGATTCTTTTGGTGGTCGAGACCATACCACAGTGATAAATGCCTGTAACCGAGTAAATGATCTCAAGGAAGTCGATAACAAGATTGCTGAGGACTATTTTAACCTGTTGAGAACCCTGTCACACTAAGCGGGTAAAAGTTGTGGATAAAGCGAAGGTGTTTTAACCAGTATGAGTTATCCCCGAATCACACACAGCAAGTCAGGGGAGTTACTAACAGCTTGCTAAACAGTTTAAGGTATTGAATTATAATAATTAAAACTGCTTACTAACAGTTTTGAGCTTTGCTAATAATAGTAGTAATTTAAAAAATAAAACATTATGAAATTTATTATTAATAGAGAAAATTTACTAACTCCTTTACAACAAATCGTAGGGGTTATTGAAAAAAGACAAACCATGCCCATCTTGGCAAATGTGCTTATGGTTGTGTCTGATGATTTTTTGATTTTGACGGGAACGGATTTAGAAATCCAAATTGTTGCTAAAGTCAGTATCACAGATGCCAGTCCTGGTTCCATTACCGTCCCTGCCAGAAAATTATTGGATCTTTGTCGGTTACTTCCGAACGGGGCAGACATCCAACTAGAGCAGCAAAATGATAAGGTTAAAGTCCTATCGAATCGAAGCAAGTTTTCGTTAAGTTGTTTGCCTTCCGAGCATTATCCCGAATTTGCCGAATCCGAAATGGATAAACAATTCACTATCAATGCGGGAAAATTTAAAAAAGCCTTGGAAAAAACCATTTTTTGTATGGCTAATCAGGATGTTCGTTATTACTTGAATGGTCTTATGCTGAATATTTCCAATAATAAAATGAAATTAGTGGCTTCAGATGGACATCGTTTGTCAATTTTTGAAGATAAGCTGGAACATGAAACCGGTTACGAGGCGAGGATTATTCTGCCTAGAAAAGGTGTTTTAGAGCTTTACCGCTTGTTAGATAATTTAGAAACAGAACTAACTGTGATGTTTTCCAACAACAATATAAAAATTACGATTGGTCATTTGATTTTTACAGCCAAACTGGTCGATGCTAAATACCCTGATTTTGGCAAAGTTTTTCAACAAGCTTTTTACGAGCCTATAGCCATACCAAAACTGGTGTTAAAAGATACTTTAACCCGTGTTGCCGTGTTGGCTAATGAAAAATTTAAAGGCGTTACATTTGACATTTCGTCCAAAAGCATGAAAATCAGCACCCATAACCCAGAACACGACGAAGCCGAGGAAGAAATCAGCATAGATTATCAAGGTGAGGAATTATCCATTGCCTTTAATGCACAATATTTACTCGATGCTGTTTCAAACCTGGATTCCGATACAGCTGTTCTCACTATAGCAAGCAATGCCAGCAGTTGTTTTATTGACGAACCCAATCAATGTGAATATAAATTTATCGTCATGCCTATGCGGCTCTAAACGCTTTGTATGAGTCTACAAAGACTGGATATTTATAATGTAAGAAATATCCACGAACAGTCGATTACCCCGTCGCCTGACCTCAATTTTATTTATGGTAACAATGCCAGTGGCAAAAGCGCACTGATCGAAGCGATTTTTCTGTTAGGTCGTGCAAAGTCATTTCGTTCTTCATCTATAAAATCGGTTATCCGTTTTGAACAAGACAACCTGACTGTATCCGCTCATGTTTTGCAAGGCAAAAGTGGTGGTCTTCAGTTGGGCATTCAAATGGATGGCAAAAATATTGAAATTCGTATAAACCAGCAACCTAGCCAAAAGCGTTCAGATTTAGCCTACGCATTACCGCTGCAAATCATTCATCCGAAAAGTTTTGAATTGTTAGATGCAGGCTCACAAATACGACGTGAGTTTTTGGATTGGGGAATTTTCAACCATGAAGAAAACTTTTTACCCGCGTGGCGAAAGTATAAAAAAGCCTTGGCACAACGAAACGCCTTACTTAAAACGAGAGAAATCAAACAACTTTATGTTTGGAATAAGGAGTTGGGTAATTACGGTACAATAGTCAATGAATATAGGCAGCAGTACCTGGAAATCCTAAAGCCGATACTTAGTAAGACCATCGCTAGATTCGACACCTTAAGTGATATTGATATGAGGTTAATATCCGGTTGGGATACTTCTAAGCAGCTCGAACAACTACTCGACGAGGATTTGGAAAGAGATCTACGTTATGGGTTTACCCATAGTGGCCCACACCGAGGTGATTTTCATTTGTTAGTCAATAATACATTAGCAAAAGATGTGGTCTCAAGAGGGCAGTTAAAGCTACTGGTTATTTGCCTGAAGCTTGCTCAAGTTGAATTGATGTTTAGGGAGCGTGATAGCTTTGGCTGCATCCTAATAGATGATTTTGCGGCGGAACTGGATAAAGACAACCGAGCAAAAGTCCTTCAGTATTTGTGTGAAATTCAGTGCCAGGTATTTATCACAGCTACGGAAGCGGAAGATTTTGGTGATTTAAGTGATCTAGAAAACTATAAAATGTTTCACGTGGAACACGGAAGCATACGAACGAACAATGTTCCACATGGAACATCTTTGTAATATGAGGAAACGAATAACATGAGTGACAACGATCAATACGATAGTACTAATATTCAAGTCCTAAAAGGTTTGGATGCCGTACGAAAACGCCCAGGAATGTACATTGGTGATACCGATGATGGTTCAGGCTTGCATCACATGGTGTTCGAGGTCGTCGATAACTCTATTGACGAAGCTTTGGCGGGTTATTGTAAAGAAGTCAAAGTTATCCTGCATGCGAACGGCTCAGTTACTGTTGCTGACGATGGTCGTGGCATTCCTGTGGATGTTATGCATGAAGAAGGGGGGAAATCCGCTGCTGAAGTCATTATGACGGTATTGCATGCGGGCGGAAAGTTTGATGATAACGCCTACAAGGTATCAGGCGGTTTACATGGTGTTGGTATTTCAGTAGTGAATGCCTTATCTGAAGAGCTACTGTTAGAAATTCGCAAAGACGGCCAGCTTTACAAGCAAACCTACCGTATGGGCAATCCTGTCGCGCCCTTAGCCGCAGTAGGTTCAGCACAAGGCTCAGGCACATTAATAAACTTCACCCCCAGTGCGGAAACATTTAACAACATCGAATTTCATTACGACATTCTCGCCAAACGTTTACGAGAACTCTCCTTCCTGAATTCCGGTGTACGTATCATCCTCGAAGATGAAAATACGGATAGACGCGACGTGTTTGAATTTGAGGGTGGTATCAGCGCTTTTGTCAGTCATCTCAACAAAAACAAAACCCCGTTATTTCCTGATGTGTTCTACTTTATCGCAGAGAAAGAAGGTGTGACCGTTGAAGTCGCCATGCAGTGGAATGATTCCTATCAGGAAAATGTTTTCTGTTACACCAATAATATTCCACAACGTGATGGTGGCAGTCATTTAGCTGGCTTTAGGGGCGCATTGACGCGGACTGTCAATCAATACATCGAATCCAGCGGCTTGGCGAAAAAAGAAAAAGTAAGCACAACGGGAGATGATGCTCGTGAAGGCCTAACTGCGGTGCTATCTGTAAAAGTACCTGATCCTAAGTTTTCATCGCAAACCAAAGATAAGCTGGTTTCCTCCGAAGTCAAACCTTTGGTTGAATCCACGATGAACGAAAAGCTCCAGGATTTTTTACTTGAGAAGCCACAGATTGCCAAGCTCATAGTAGGTAAAATCATCGACGCTGCACGCGCACGGGAAGCCGCCCGTAAAGCACGGGAAATGACGCGTCGTAAAACCACGCTCGACATTGCTGGTTTGCCAGGAAAACTTGCGGACTGCCAAGAAAAAGACCCAGCTTTATCAGAACTGTTCCTGGTCGAAGGGGATTCAGCAGGAGGTTCAGCAAAGCAGGGGCGGGATCGCCGGACTCAGGCTATTTTGCCATTGAAAGGTAAAATCCTGAATGTAGAAAAAGCCCGCTTCGATAAAATGATTTCCTCAGAAGAAGTCGGCACATTAATTACCGCACTAGGCTGTGGTATTGGCAAAGACGAATACAATATTGAGAAACTGCGTTATCACCGTATTATTATCATGACCGATGCTGACGTTGATGGATCACACATCAGGACTTTGTTGCTTACGTTCTTTTATCGCCAATTGCCCGAAATTGTTGAAAAAGGCTATATCTACATCGCACAGCCGCCGTTGTACAAAGTCAAAAAAGGCAAACAAGAGCATTACGTCAAAGACGATGCCCAGCTAAACGAATACCTTATCCAATTGGCATTGGAGAAAACCCAGTTGTTCACTGATGAAACCACACCGCCCATACAAGGGCAAGGGTTGGAAAAACTCGCGTTGGCATATACCCAAGTGGTAAGTATTATAAATCGCTTATCAAGGCGCTATGATGCCGTATTTATAGAACAACTGACCTATTTAGAAACTGTAAGCGAAGCACATCAACAAGACCAACAAAGATTGACTACATGGGTCAGCAGCTTACAAAAAAGGTTGACGGACAACGACAACAAAGTTGAATTTGAGGTTAAGCTGGATTACAAAACCAGTGATGACTTCACAATCGTCGTTAATAAAAAACAGCATGGCATCACCAAAGTTTTTGTTGTCACAGCGTCTTTCTTCCACAGTAAGGATTACCAAAAACTATCCAAATTTGCCGAAGATACCGCAAACTTATTTACCGAAACCGCCTACTTAAAAATGGGCGAAAGACAGCACCCAGTCGGTAGTTTTAAACAAGCCTTTGAATGGATGATGAAAGAAACAAAAAAAGGTCAATATATTCAAAGATATAAAGGCTTAGGCGAGATGAACCCTGAACAACTTTGGGCAACCACCTTGGATGCTAACAACCGCCGCTTGTTACAAGTGCGGATAGAAGATGCGATTGCCGCCGATGAAATATTCACCACATTGATGGGCGACGTAGTTGAACCCCGTCGGGATTTCATCGTCAAGCACGCCCTAGATGCCACGAATTTGGATGTTTGACATGTAATGTAAAATGACACCATTAATGAAAACTGTGCCAAGTTAGTGAAAAAGTCGTGACAAAGAAAACGAAAAGATTTTGATTTTGAAGTATAGCAAAGGAGCATAAATAATTTCAGGTTAAAATTTTAGTAATTATGGATCGGGCTGATGAAGCTTATCGCCTAAATAAAATAGCCCCCAGAAAGTGGCTACAATCATTTGCCAAAAAAGCAAAAAGAAAACTAAGGTAAATAATCCAGATACCCATATTTAACATGCTTGATGAATCATTGCCCTTATTCGGGATATAGGCAGATTGTGCAAATATGGCTAACACTATAAGAATTAGACTTTCCGCAGTGAGGAAGGCAAACATTGAACATAAAAAGCGTCTTCTTGTCAGTTCAATAACTGCACGTTTTCCTTGTACCAAAATATCAATTTTGGGGGCTGGCACTGGCATTGTTTTATCAATATCGGGCTTATTAAAGGTCGCAATCGCTGCTAATTGTAATGATTTAATTAAACCGGACACATCTAGAGGCAGATTTATAATGTCATTGGAGGTGAACATGAATAATCAAACAAAGCGCCCCAATCCTAAATTCACATTAGAATTTAAACAAGA
>NZ_JBEBKJ010000008.1:0-74585 GCF_040079455.1 Methyloglobulus sp.
ACAGCGATATACTAAAGGGTGGCAAGGGCAACGACACCCTCGAAGGCGGGGAAGGCACCGACACTTACATCTACACCACGGGCGACGGCTTTGACGCCAAGGCAGACCTTAAGGCAACCACAAAAAAAATCCCCAGACATTTAAAACTTAACCTCATCTCCTCGTCTGCGTCCGCCATAAGTTAACGATCTCTTCCACGTCCAGATCTTCTGGGCCTTCCCGCCAACTGGTAAAATAATCGACATCGTTGCTTTTCGGTTCTGGATTGGGGCGGTAGATTTGTACGCGCGTTGGGAGGGGTGCGGCTTCACCTAGCACCAGTGCTTCGCCACGGCCTAAAGATGCCAAAATATCGGTCAGATCACCTTCCGCTTCTGGCACTAAGCCTTTGATGTAGGCCTGGTCTTCGGGGTTGGTGGTGCGTAAGCAGATAAATGAACTGCATTGTGCCAGCATGGTTTCCGATAATTCGGTAGGACGCTGACTGACCACGCCGATAGAAACGCCGTATTTACGGCCTTCTTTGGCGATACGTTCCATCATTTTTTTGGTGCCTTCAAACTGACCACCTTTTTCCCTTGGAATGTAAGCATGGGCTTCTTCACAAATCAAAGTGATTGGGAATTCACGGCGTTTTGGATTCCAATAATTGAATTCGTAAGCTAAGCGCCCAACCTGTGCCGATATGGCTGGTCTAACATCAGTAGGCACGGAGCTTAAATCTATCACCGTAATATTGGCTTTTTTTGCGCCGAGACCGACAAATTGCCGCAGTAAATCAGCCATACTTTCTGAGCTATTGCGGACTTTAGGCTTGAGCAAAAAATCGTAACGGACATCGTTGAACCGGCTTTGCATTCGGATCAAAAACTCATCGAATTGCCCAAATAAAGCACCTTGGACTTTGCCGAAGTCTTTCCTTTCTTCATTGGCAGCCTTAAACTGCATGTAAAGCTCTGCCAAGGAAAAATAAATAGGGGTGTCAATCGAGACCGTAGCCATGCCTATTTCTTTGGCTTCCTTACGCTTAAGTTGTTGCAGTATCTCCCGCATAAAAGACATTTGCAAGGTGGCACCTTTGTCGTCTCTGTCAATAAACAAATCCACCAGTTCTGCGTAAGTCATCATCCAATAAGGCATTTCCATTTCCATCGCATCGACGTATTGCACGACATCTTCAGGAAAAGCCGAATGTACCTTGCCATCGTTATCTTTCCAGCAATACTCACCGTGCAAATCCAGCATAATTATGTGGGTTTTTGGCATGGCTTTGATGGTGTTTTGGATCAAACTGGTCACCGCCCAAGATTTACCCGAGCCGGATTGCCCAATGATTGCAAAATGCCGCCCAAAGAGTGCTCTGGGATCAAGGCTTAAGTGGTAATTCTTATGGGATGCCAACTGACCAATGAAAAATTGATAGTCGCGGAATTTTGAAAAAATCGCATTGATTTCTTCAAGACCGACCGCATAGACATTAGCTCCAGGTGTTGGATAATGCCGAACGCCACGTACAAATGAGCCATTATCTTGGATTTCACCTACTGGGATCAGCGAAATAAAACGATCTGTCTTACGTCTATCGGTGGGGTCGAAACGATCTTTTCCCCAGGTCTTAAAAATCAACGCTAAGACATTGATAGACTTTTGTTTTATAACGACGTACGAACCTATCTGACCCGCTAACATTTCTTCGCCATCTATGGTGATAACGGGTAGGTCACTCGAATGTTCCTCAGCGATACGGGCTTCCATACCATCACCACGAACCTCAGTTAAATAACCGATAAGAATGCTGGAGTGTTGTTCTGACATGATCTGACCTATGCTTGTAAAATACCACAAGCTTAGACCAGTTTTGGGAGGAATTTTGACTTAAAACTATTTGACTGATGGAATGACTTAAATTAAAGCAAGTTAACTCGACAAAGCTTACGGAATTGAAAGTTTTTTAGGCTTCGATTCCGCAAACTTTATCGAGACTGCTTTTTTAGGGAGTCGTTGACATACGCGCACAAACCCCTGATAGATTAATTGGTCTTAATCCCAACATAAGTTGCATTATTACCCTCAAAACTTTCGGTTATCAAGTTGGTAGGATCAACAATAGCGCCGAGCCAATAGTTCTTACCACGCAAAACGATAGCAGTATTTGGGATCACTAATGCTGTGCTAAAGGTTGAAGGGGTATTATTTCGTAAAAATGACAATACCGTTGTTTTTAACAACGTATCGGTCGGGCTGATGGTGCTATCCGTAGAAAGATAATAGCGAACCGTTGCAGTACGGGTAGGCGTTTTACCTGCATTTTCGTAAGTCAATTCTAATTTCACCGCCTGTCCTTTAGTCACCTTATAAATTGGCTCTGGGCACAAGGTGATCGGTGGCCCATCCAAATTGGGTTTGGTATAGGGGCAAACCTTGGGCAGTTCTACACCTGCGGCATTAAACATCCTTGTGCGAGAGTGAACACTATAAAAACCACCTGCACCATCGCTTTTTTTTGTACCCAACCGCCAATGACTGACGCTCACCTCTTCCTTTGCTGTTGTGGACAGGCCGTAGAGGGCAATCAACCCACCCGCCGTGTCTTCACCGATATACGGGTTAAAAGCATTGCCATTGGCCACAATCAGGTTATCTCCGCCCATAAGGTTCATTACGTCACCTTCGTGGTCTAGCCCAGCGCTATGCCCCATCTCGTGCATGACGGTAGAGGTGAAATTTTCATAACTACCGCCATATTCAAACAACTGGTTCTTGGCAAGCAGGTTGTACTGGATTTTATTGCCGCCTACTGGTTTGCGTGCCAAACGATACTTGGTGTTGATGCGGATGTCTGACTCAGATGCAGTGCAATCCCGAGAGAGATCGGAATCACTTCTTTCAACTGCGATTAATTTGGCATTCATTGGATTTAATTTTGTAAGATCTTCAAACCAGATTTCGCTTTCGTTATTTAAAACACCTACTCCATCCCGATTATCCAACCCGCCGGAGGCATACCTAAAACTGCTGGGATTGAGATTCATACGTGCAGTCGCATCGGTAAGTGCGGTGTATTGCGCCGAAATTAAAGGAATGGTCATTGGGTCAAACACCGGTTTATACTGCTTGACCGTCCAGTGTTTTTTCTTGCCTGCGTTTAAAAAAGGTATTTCGCAAGTAATTTGTTCCCAGGCAACAGATTGTGTTGATTGGAGAGAACACCCCAGGACGACAAATGCAATCATAAATGTATTCAATTTCATGGTTATTTCCCCTTTAAAAATAATGCTTCTTGTCTTAGTCGTTCTTCATACCTAAGTTTGGCACTCCTGTAATAGAACGGGTCATTGAAATCAGCACTTTTCACAGGTTTCTTTGGTGCTAGCTTTCCCGCCATAAACTGGGTTTTCTCCAAGTCCCGTAATTTTCGTTCGATAACGCCAGTAAAATCATCGGGCCCCATCCGTTTAGCGCCTTTCATTGGCTTCCAGTGGTGTTTTTTCGCCTCTTGGGGCAGTACTTCACCGCGTTTTTCGGCTTCTTGCTCGTCTTCCAGTCCATAAGGCGCGGTATCGTCAATATCTCCTTCTTTGGTCAGCCAAGTGACCGGATAGATTTTATTGTTGACTATCGAGTAACGCCCCTGACCCCAACCGACCAGGGGACACATAGCTCCCGCATAATCACTCCCTACGAATAAGATATCGCTATCGCCTACTTTAAAATGAGGCATCCCTGTGATTCCACATCCCATGCCATATCCATGTTGTGCTGTTACAGCCGGCTGCTGTTCCCTGAAATCCTGTTGTTTTTTGGGATCTCCGGTAAGACAAGATTCAAACGGCAAGGTAAAAGTAGTGCCATTCCCGTCTACTTCACCTTTAATGATTCGCTCTATACGAAAGGTGACAAAGGCATAATATTCACCATCATAATTTGACCCCATATCAGTCGACAGGCGCGATTCGATTTTGGTGACCGTCCCTTGAAAGATAAAGCCTGCGTCACGGATGGCCTCATCTATCGTGACTGGGTCAACTTGGGTCGCAGACAGGTTTCCAGATGCCAGAGCTAACAGAAAACTACCCAGCCATACGGTAAAAGATTTGTTAATCATAGTGTTTCCTCTTGGTTGAGATGGATGGTATCAGAAAGAGTTTTTACTACCCTTTTCTTCAACTAGAGCTTAACATAAGGGGGGGGGGGTAATGACAATAAATAATTTCAGCAAAAAACCGAAAGTCGGCTACGTTAAGGTATGGGCTCCTCGTTATTTCTCCTAGTTTGCAGTCACTGGATGCCGCTTGGATACATCTTTAAATACAAAGCTTCTTGTCTTTGTCGTTCTTCATACATACGTTTGGCACCGCTGTAATAGAATGGGTCATTGAAATCAGCGCTTTTCACAGGCTCCTTTGGCGCTAGCTTTCCCGCCATAAACTGGGTTTTCTCCAAGTCCAGTATCTTTCGTTCGATCACGTCAGCAAACTCATCGGGTCCTAGCCGTTTAGCGCCTTTGGGCGGAGACCAGTGGTGTTTTTTCGCCTCTTGGGGCAGTACCTCACCGCGTTTTTCGGCTTCCTGCTCGTCTTCCAGCCCATAAGGCGCGGTATCATCAATACCTCCCTCTTTGGTCAGCCAAGTGACCGGATAGATTTTATTGTTAACTATCGAGTAACGCCCCTGTCCCCAACCGACCAAGGGACACATAGCGTTCGTATAATCATTCCATACGAACAAGATTTCTCTCTCCCCCACTATAAAAGTCGGCAGGCCTGTGATCGTACATCCCATACCTTCTCCAGGCTTTTCTGTCATAGCTGGTTGCTGTTCAATTACACTCTGTTGTTTTTTGGGATCCATGGTGAAACAGGACATAAACGGCAAGGTTAAAGTAGTGCTATCCCCTGCTACTGCGCCTTTAAAGATGCGTTCGATACGAAAGGTGACAAAGGCATAAAAATCACGCTCATAATTTGACCCCATATCAGTCGACAGGCGTGATTCGATTTTGGTGACCGTCCCTTGAAAGATAAAGCCTGCGTCACGGATGGCCTCATCAATCGTGATGAGATCCATACTGAGTGCAGAAATGTTTGTCGTTGCCAATGCTAACAGCAAAGACCCCAACCAGACGGTAAATGGTTTTTTAAACATGGTGATTCCCCTTATTTGATATGGACGGTGTCGGAAAGAGCTTTTGTTACCCCCCATCTAATATAGAGACCAATATAAGTCGCCTTAAATAATAATTACTTTATTCCTTCAACAAAACGCTAAGAAGTTAATCCAAAACTGAAGGTTGCTTAGAGCGTTTGTATCTTACTTTTAGAAAAATAAGCCTGAGCGATTACTTAGCCTCATTAGATGTGCTATCGCTTTTTTACGGAAAAAATAGAAAGGAACAGAGTTAGTAATCACCGTAGCCTAGCCTATTTTTCCACCCACTCGTAAAGTTCGGTCAACGCAGGATCACATTTACAACAACCTGTGCCGCATGAAGTACCTGATGGCAGTTTTCTGACGTAACCTTTGGTGATCCATTTGCTTAACATGCCGCGTAAGGCATCGGCATCAATGTTAAAGCGCATTTCCATGTCTTTTAGTGCTACGCGCTTTTGCTCTTTAAGATAGCCCCGCAAATCCGATAATATCATTGCATCACCTCCTTTTCCTGTACCGTGCGCGTGGTTCTGCCGAGCAGCCAAAGCCCGACTAACACAGAAATAAACGCCAGGATTAGCCCCGTTATCCAAGCCAGGGAATACTCAGGATGTTGGCTATAGGTCATTGTTTGATAAAAGATGGTCGCGGTTATATAGGCTATTCCCGTCGTCCAAAACACGACAAAACCTGTCCAGTTGAGATTGGTTTCCCTAAAAATGGCTGCAGTCGCGGTAACGCAAGGCGCATAGAGCAAAATAAATAGCAAATAAGCAAATGCGCCGGTTTTGCCATCAAAACTTTGCTGCATGGCGGCATAAGTGGCGGTTTGGACTTCCTTTATGTCTTCCACGTTAGCTAAATTCAATCCCAGCGGGTCCAGGATATTGTTGGCTACTTTTTTGAGGTTTTCGGGAACGGTCTTACAGGCAGCAAGTAAGGCTGTGCTGAGATTAAAAGGCAGTTTCTCTGTAGATTCACCAGTCGTTGCGCCCATCTGCCCATACAAGGCATCCAAAGTGCCGACGACGGCTTCTTTAGCCAGTACTCCAGTGAAAATACCTACGGTAGCGGGCCAATTATCGTTGTTTATGCCCATCGGCTTAAATAAGGGCGTAAGACTTTTTCCGATTGAGCTTAATACGGATTTATTGCTGTTTTCGTGACCTAATGTGCCATCTGTACCCAGAGCATTAAGAAAATTCAATACCAACACCATCGGCACGATGACTCTGCCAGCATTGATTAGGAAGGATCGCAACCGATCCCAGGTTCTCGTCAATACGCCCCGTATGGTTGGCAAATGATAGGTGGGCAATTCCATGATAAATGGCATCGACTCACCTTTGAATAAGGTATGGCGCATAATCAAGCCAGTCAAAACAGCAACTGCAATACCTAAAAGATACAAGCCAAACACCATGTTTTGCCCACCCGTCGGGAAAAATGCTGCGGCAAATAAGGCATACACCGGCAATCTTGCCCCGCAGGACATAAATGGATTCATCAGGTTGGTGAGAATCCTATCTCGTCGGCTTTCTAACGTACGTGTCGCCATAATGGCAGGGACATTACAACCAAAACCGACAATCATGGGTACAAAGGACTTACCAGGCAAACCGATCATTCGCATGAATCGATCCATCACAAACGCAGCTCTCGCCATGTAACCGGAATCTTCTAACGCGGATAAAAACAGGAACAGGAAACCGACGATAGGGATAAAGGTAGCAACCACTTGTACGCCACCACCTGCACCATTGGCAATCAAAACAATTAGCCATTGCGGTAAATTCAGTTTGCTAAGTTGTTCCGCCAAGCCATCAACCAATAACGCACCAACGACTTGATCGAAAAAATCAATAAACGCGCTGCCCATGTTGATGGTGAACATGAACATGGCGTACATGACCAGCAAGAACACGGGAATACCCAAAAACCGATTTAGTACGATGCGATCAATTTTATCAGTGGTGCGCCTGCCAACGTCAGTTAATCGGCACACAGCGGATTGGGTCAGTTGATTGACAAAACCATAACGAGCATCGGCTGCAAGTATGTCAATTTCATCATCAGTTTCTGCTTCAACCCTCGATTGCAGTTCTGAAACCAACGGCAATATGACAGGATTAGCGATTTGTTTAGCTAAGGTATCGCCTTCTAATAAGCGAATCGCCAACCAACGTAAATCGCAAGATTTCTGGTTTATCGTAAGTTTAAGTGCCGACGAAAGTTCGTTAATCGCCTGTTCTAAGGCATATGAATACTGAATAGCCGCGGTCGGAATCGGCTTGTTAAGCGCGGCTTGATTGATAATATCCCTAAGATTTGTTATGCCGTTCTTGGTTGCCGCAGAAATAGCGACGACCGGACATCCCAATTGTTGGGACATAAATTCGAGGTCGATTCTGATGTCCCGCCGCTTAACAACGTCCATCATATTAAGTGCCAAAATCATTGGCACTTGCATTTCAATAAGTTGTGAAGTTAGATAGAGATTGCGCTCTATATTGGAGGCATCGACTATATTGATAATAAGATCAGCACTGCTTGACGCAACATAATCTCTGGCAACTTTCTCATCCAAAGACACTTGATCGTCAGAGGATTCTAGCGAGTAAGTTCCTGGTAGATCAACAACTTGGATTAACTGGTCTTTAAATCGGTATTCACCGGTTTTTTTTTCGACCGTAACGCCCGGCCAGTTTCCTACTTGTTGGCTGGCTCCGGTAAGCGCATTAAAAAGCGTGGACTTACCGCAATTAGGATTGCCGACTACGCCTACCGTAAGGCAATTAGCCATCAAAGTTTCTCGATTTGCAAGACCGAGGCTTCATCCCTACGCAGTGTGAGGGCAAATCCCCGTAATTTGATCTCGACCGGATCGCCCATAGGCGCAAATCGAGTTACACTAAATTCAGTCCCAGGCGTTAAGCCCATCGCCAGTAATTTTTTGCGATAAGGCTTTCCCGTCGGTTCAAAACCAACGATTTTGGCTAAATCGCCGATAACCAAATTTTTCAAACCCATAACCATGTTTTCACCTGATAATTAATAGAAACAACAGGAATCAATAATCATTCTCATTAATATCAACTATACCATATAACTCTAACTAATCAAATCGAGATATATCGTGTTAGGCACAAATCAGGCTGGGTTTTGAATTCTTAAGAAGTAACCTGTAAAAAGGACTATGGGCAAGAACTAAACCAAATGTGACTTTTCTGAGCTAATTTCAGCAAAAATCCAAAAAATTGACATTTACGCCTATCAAATATTGAATAAAGTGCCATAGTCGATGTCGCTATTGTTCAAACTCGATAGCATTGGCTCAAACAATCTAAATTAATAATTACCGACTTTAATATCAACTGTAAGCAGCTTCGTAAAATACTGCTAGCATTTATACATGACTAACCACAGGGTTTTCAGGCTTTCTCGAATAATCAAGAGGAATTACTCGGTAATAACTGCCTTCAACATAATCGAAGCCTGAATGACGGGCGAGAAAATCGGTTTTTTTGTCGTCTATATGTTGCAAGATGGTTTGGCTTTTTGCTAAACCAAACGATGTCATTAATTTGCTTAATGTGTTCTCAATTATCGCATCAGGAAGTTGTTCCAGAACTCTTGCCGAGACGAAAATATATTGTGGCGACAACTGGGCAATCAAATCAGCCAAAGCCTTATCGTTAGGAAGATTGTCAAATTTAAGGGCGATTTGGTAGCCTTGCCGCCGGTAATTCTCAAGTCCTGCGAGCAATTCCTGATAATGGCGTGCATATTGGCTGTAGACTGTCAAAACGACAACGACATTCTTCGTTTCCAGGCCGATTTTCGCAATGAAGTCCTGGAAATAAACGCCATGATCTTTTTTAATACCCAGAATATGACGAGGGTCAACTTCCAAAAACAAGAGTTGGTCTACGGACAACAGCGCCAAATAGTTCAAGACATGCACGGTGCGGGATAATCGGTCGAAGGTGATTATCGATTCCAGGTTACTGTGGTAAGTCTCCCTATTTGCCAACAAACTTGCAATCTCATCTTCATCGACATAATTGTTCGTGTTCGCTGCCACCTCGATTTGTGCGGCATGGCCTATGATGCGGGTCGGCTTTGCGGATTGCCGGATAGCAGAAAATACACTGCCGATACGGATCGGCCCGAACAGCCCATTGACTCTATTTTCTTTTAGTATAAAAGGGCGGTGACTGAAATCGTGTTCATGCTCGAAGGCATCATTGAACACATCAACAAGGTGGTTTAGTAACATAAACTGATCTCCAAATAAAAAAAAGGCGGGTTTTGCACCCGCCTTAAACAGTCCATGTGAGGAGGGCTACTTTCAAAATCCATTTCAGAAAGCTACGAGGAACGAACCTAACTATGGTTTGTTGTGGTTTATGTTATCGGCTATTGTGAATTTGCTTAAACGATAAGATTAGACTTTATAATCACTATTCGAGATAAGTGATTTTTTTGCTTTAACTTTGTAAAAAATACGCTCGCAGCGCCATCAGGATTTTTAATGAACTTGTCGGCTTCATACCTGTGAGGCGCGTGCATTTTGGAGTGACAAACCTAGGTTTGTCACTCCGCCTTATCAATCAAGTTACAGGTTTAACCCATTACAACAAATGAAAAGTGGATTTAAGTTATCGAAGAAAGAAACTGTGATTTTTTCTGTTAATTTGACTGACGACATTCACCAAACGGTCGATTTCTTCATAAGTGTTGTAAAAAGCGATAGAAGGCCGCACCGTAGCTTCCAAACCAAAACGCCTGAGAATTGGCTGGGCGCAATGATGCCCTGCACGGACTGCAATCCCTGCTTTATTTAAAGCCATACCAATCTCGATGGTGCTGAATTCGGGAAGTATAAAAGAAAGTACGCTGGTTTTTTCCTTGGCCGTCCCAATTAATCGAAGGCTTGGAATACTTTGTAATTTTTCGGTGGCATACAACAATAATTCATGTTCATAACGTGCTACGTTACTGATACCGATCTGGCTTAAATACTTCAACGCCGCACCTAATCCGACTGCATCGGCGATGTTGCCGGTACCTGCTTCAAATTTGGCGGGCGCAGGTTGATAGGTGGTTTTTTCAAAAGTTACGTCTTCGATCATGTTGCCGCCGCCTTGCCAAGGCTGCATAGTTTCGAGCAATTCGGATTTCCCGTATAACACCCCAATGCCTGTGGGACCAAAAACTTTATGTCCCGAAAATACAAACCAGTCACAATCCAGCGCCTGTACATCAACACCCAGATGCGAAACCGATTGGGCACCGTCCAGAAGAACCTTGGCACCTACACGTCGAGCCATCGCAATCATTTCTTGGGCTGGCGTAATTGTGCCTAAGGCATTCGAGACTTGAGTGAACGAAACCAATTTGGTGCGTGAATTTAGTAATTTCTGATATTCCGCCAATAGCACTTGGCCGTTGTCATCCACTGGAATCACTTTCAAGATTGCACCGGTTTCAACACATAACTGTTGCCAGGGAACAATATTAGCGTGATGTTCCAACCAGCTGATGATAATTTCGTCGCCCTCACCAATATACTGTCGACCCCAGCTTTGAGCGACTAGATTAATCGCTTCGGTTGATCCCCGGACAAAGATAATTTCTGAAGACGCATCCGCATTAATAAAGCGGGCGACCGTATCCCGTGCACCCTCATAAGCATCCGTTGACCTAGCCGCCAATTCATGGGCTGCGCGATGTATATTGGAATTCTCGTGTTCATAGAAGTACGAAAGGCGTTCAATGACAACCTGAGGCTTTTGCGTGGTCGCAGCATTGTCTAACCAAACCAGTTGATGGCCATTGACGCGTTCCTGGAGAATAGGGAAATCACGACGCACAGCATGGACATCAAAAGGCGGATGAGCTGCACTGAGGGCTGGCGCATTGAATCCGGCGGTTTTCAATTCATCAAGAAAATAGAAGCTTGAACCTGACCCAGCACTTGCATGAATAGTACCAGTAGGTAGAGAAACCGCAGCGAAAAGTTGTTGCAATTCCGCTTCACCCGGTAACCCAGAGGCTTTGGGAGAAAGGCCAGCAATCAATTCCGAATCTAAATTAGCCAGGGAATTTGCTAATCCCGGAATGTTCACTGAAGTGGGGTATTCTGGAATTGCACCCTTGGCTGTATCCGCACTTTTCGGGATTTTGCCCACCGCCGCTTTAGTTCCGGCAAAAAGCTTTTGCACTTCGGATTCTAAGGCCTGAGGTGAAATTCCTATATTTACTGATTTTTCAGTTTCCGGTGTTAATTCTGTCGCCAATTGGTGCGCTGCCCCTGTAGATGGAATAGTTGAAATTGAATGGGTATCAACAGCTCCAGCCACGCTGCTTCCTGACGGCGGACGTGAAACCAGCAGTTGTTGTAATTCTGCTTCCCCGGGCAGGCCAAAACCTTGTGGCGTAATTGCCCCTGCTCCGACTATATTAAGCCTTGATGCGGGTGTAGCCAATCCTCCGGGTATCAGAGATGAGGCGGCATTCAGCCTTGAACCGTCGCAGGGCAACGCTGAAAACAGCTCATTAGCAAGCTTATTCAGATGGTCTACATCGGGCAACGATGTCTCCCCTAATTGTTCGGCAATACCATGCTGCCCAAAGTTGGTTTTATCAAATTCACTTGTATTCATGATACTTGCCTACTTCGACATTCTCGAGTACACCGAGCGCATCATCCGTCAACACTGCCAGTGAGCAATATAACGAGATAAGGTATGACGCGATGGCTTTATGGTTAATGCCCATAAACCGTACAGAGAGACCCATGCTAAGCTCTCCGGTCAGGTTTGGTTGGTAAAGACCAACAACACCTTGACGGCTTTCGCCGGTGCGCAGCAACAATATATTGCTTTTGCCTTTAGTGACCTTGACTTTGTCAGAAGGGATTAAAGGCAAACCGCGCCAGGACAAAAATTGGGAACCGAACAGGGTAATTATTGCTGGCGGTACACCACGACGAGTGCATTCACGGCCAAATGCAGCAATGGCCTGTGGATACGCCAGAAAAAACGCAGGTTCTTTCCAAACCCGAGAAATGAGTTCATCCAGGTCATCAGGTGTCGGTGCACCGGTACGTGGCTGCACTTTCTGTGCTGGCGCTACGTTATTGAGCAAGCCATATTCAGCATTGTTAATCAGCTCGCTTTCTTGACGCTCTTTGATGGTTTCAATGGTTAACCGTAATTGCTCGTGTATTTGGTTATGTGGGCTGCTATATAAATCAGCAATACGCGTATGCACATCAAGTACAGTATTAACCGCATTTAAGCGATACTCGCGACCCCATTCTTCATAATCGACAAATGTTTGCGGCAGTTCTTTTTCATCGAGACTGGAGCAATCGACTAGAAGATCGGTTTCATTCTTGACTTTGTTGACTCGGTAAATACCGGCTTCAAGGGGTGTCCAATGCAAGAGGTGAACTAACCACCGTGGTGTGATGGTCGATAACATCGGGACGGTTTTAGTGGCATTTGCGAGCGTACGCGCGGCAACATCGCCTAATGCGGTATGGGCTTGATGAATATCTGACATTTAGTACTCCTAATAGTTAACAATTAATTAAGCTCTGGTCGTTGTTGTTCGACCGGAGAAGATTGAGGCGATACCTTACTTGGCTGCTCGGTATGTACTTGCGCTTGGGTGATATGGCTACCTGGCGGCACGCTGTGGGTTAACCAGACATTGCCGCCGATAACCGAGCCAGCTCCGATGGTTATACGGCCTAATAAGGTCGCGCCGGCATAAACGACAACATTGTCTTCTAGGATGGGATGCCGTGGATAACCTTTGACCAAGACACCGTTTTCGTCCTCGGTAAATCGCTTAGCGCCCAAGGTAACCGCCTGATAAAGGCGGACATGTTGGCCTAAAATTGCAGTCTCTCCAATGACGACGCCGGTACCGTGGTCGATAAAAAAGCTGTTGCCAATTTGTGCACCCGGATGGATGTCAATTCCCGTCCAAGAATGGGCGATCTCGGAAATAATGCGGGCAACCAGTGGCACACCAAGTTCATACAATGCGTGAGCCAAACGATAATGGACTACAGCAGTAAGCCCGGGATAGCAAACCAACACTTCGTCAATGTTACTGGCGGAAGGGTCGCCTTCGTAGGCTGCTTGTAAGTCTGTATCCAGCACGGCGCGAATACCGGGCAATTTTGCGGTGAACTGATGAATAATTGCTTCGGCTTCAATATCACTTTCGGTTTTCAAGCCTTGTTGTTCAGCCTTGAAAATTAATTCCAAACGAACCTGCTGGAATAAATCATTTAAGGCACCGGCCAACGTATGCCCGACAAAATAATCGACCGCTTCAGCGCTCAAATCGGGTTTTCCTAAACGGTGCGGGAAAAGTGCTGCGCCTAATTGATCGACTGTACCTGTCAAGATTTTACGAGATGGCAGACGAGGCGGATGTTCAAGGCGTTTGCGGCTTTCCAAAGATTCCAGCCGTAATTGCCGTAGTGATGCAACGCATTGTTCAACACCCCAGTGACTGTTTGTTTTTGAATAAATTGAATTCATAATTTTCATATTATTGAAATATATAATAAAAATATTTTTGCCTATTTATAAACATGTCGAAGCACCAAAATTTTGGACAAAAAAAAGCCAGCGTCCTTTGCAGGTTCACTGGCTTCCGGTTGTCCGGTCAGCAATATAAATTTATTGCCTGTAGTGTCTGCTTTTCAAAGCCCACTGTCAAGTAGGGTTTATTGAGAATTTTGTTAACTAGGAGAAGCGGTTGAATTCCTGATGTGCTTGATTAATACTGTTTACAAATTCCGAAACAAAAAATGGGCGGGTTAATGAACCCGCCCTAAGCCCTGGAGAGGTAGGAGCACAATCTTTCATTCGGCTAATAAAAACTGAGTAAAGCTTGCTTAATCACAGTTACATTCTATCTTCGCTTTAATTTAAAATTAAACGATATAATTAGATTTTTTAATGACAATATAAGATAAAGCTTTTCCCAACTTTTGCTATCACGCTGCATTGAATTAACAACAAATTTGCTGTTTTGAATAGGCCGTTTGGCTGCCGCTCTTTTTTGGCGAATGCAGGGACTTCTCGCCATACACTTGTTTAATTATTTCCTGTTTAGCATCAAGCCAATCCTTAATCTCATTGCCCGGTGAAAAATTCCGTTTTTCCGCTTTGTAGTATGCAGCTTCTGCAATCATAGTTTCTAAAGCGTGCCTATTTATTTCCTGTATCGAAGGCGCAGTTTCACCAAAAAAACCAGCACGGATTAATCCCAGAAAATCTTGGGGAATCGTTTCTTCTATACCTAGTTTTTTAGGTTCTGCATCCGAGAAAGTACCAAACAGGCGATCCCAAATGCTAAGAACTGCACCGTAGTTCATGTCATGCTCTTGGCGGTTTGTGGAATGATGCAAACGGTGTAGATAAGGAACAATAATCAAGTTACCCAATATTTTTTCTCCCTTAAAAGCAACGTTACCGTGGTGAAACATTAAAAACAGAGTGCTGATAATTTCATTCATAAGCACAGCTTCCTTTGCAAATCCAAACAGGGCAATATAAACGGCTTTGGTTATCGCCATGGTCAAATGATCAAACAGATGTACCCGAAATGCAGTTGATACATTCATGCTTAAATCACTGTGGTGGATTCGGTGAAATTGCCATAAAAATTCGTACTTATGGCTTAGGCGATGCCAAAAATAGAGTGATAAATCGAACAATAAAAACGATAAGATCATTTCAGTTGCTGGCGAAAAATGATTCGAAAACCAACTGGTGGAATAATGCCCCGCAATTTCCATCAAAGCTGAAACAGAGAATATCGATAGCACAATGCTGTTAATCAAGTACAAACCAAGATTTGATTTATATGAGTTACGCGAAACCTGATCGGGGCATTTTTTCCATGGAATCTTGTTTTCAAGCAAGGTGAGTAAAACAAACATAAACAGAAAAATGGATATATTAAAATCAGCCATTTTCAATCTTGATAGTAAATTGCCGAATTCCAGAATGGCATCGAGTGAATACATGCTCAACATTATCTGCTCCCTAATATAAAGGCATCATTGCCTTCCTAAGTTTTCATCTTTTGGTTTAATGCAAACGTGTCTAAAGAATTCATATGTTTACCTCTTTAGAAAAAATCCTAGTCGTTTAGCTCAATTTAACAAAACGATAAAATTAGATTCAATCATCTAAAAAACATATATAAAAAAAGGATAGATAAAATAGATGGCGATCTTATATGCTTTAAATAGATATATTCATCTAAATTAATCGTTTCATAGCAAATAAAAATTTCGTTATTATGTAACCCACTCGAAGATTTTTTCAATTTAAAGATTCGACGAGTGATTTCATTTTATTTTTAGGAGACTTTTATGAAGATTAAAAAATTACTTTTAGCGGCCGCAACCACAGCGTTAATTTCAACGGCAAGTTTCCAAACAAGTGCTGAAACGGCGGCGCATTTGGTGACCACCGCACCTTACAATAAATTGTATGCCCTTTTAAAACCTAATGCCCCAGCAATAAAAACATTGGTTGATGGCACAGTTGATCAGATCAGTTATGGAAAACTGGTTACTTTTGCCCGTAAATTGGAGGCGAAGTTGGCCAACAGCCGCGTCACAATAACTTTACCGGATGGCACGGCAGTCTTTGATGGCGGCAAAAAAGACGATCCAGGCAATACGCTCAAACAAGGTAATTCTTATAAACATTATCAGGAGAAAACAATTACGGAAAACTTGAATACCCGGCTTTCTAATTTAGACCCTCAAGAACATACTGACGGCTTGGGCGCTGAAACCCGGTTAAGTTCAGTGACCAAGAAAAAAGAAGCATTTGTGGGTATCCGCTTAGGTGCTCATCTCAATAATTCGGGAACAGCCAGAATATCTGTCAAACCATAGAATCCAGACAAATCCCGATATATCCCTGTTTACCTACTGAAAGTGGACAAGTAAACCCACCAGCGGCTAAACAACGATATACCTCTTCTTTAATTTGTATAAAGCCCTGCTGCAATGGCAGGGTTACAGAATATTTTCTGAGTTAATAATGACAATACCCAAGATTTGGCAACTTCACTAATCTAAATATTAGATATATAAATCTATAAATATCGTTTAAATAAAAATAAACAGTACTTTATGATTGTTTTCGAAAGAAGCCATGCTTTAAAAATTAATTGGAGCAGTTAATGACAACGATTGAAAAAAATTATTTCAGCAAAGAAAGTCGTATCAACGATATCAATGAACAAATAGCCCAAGCGGTCAATGGGATACGTTTTGGTTCAGTTGAAATAATTATTCATGATGGCAAGGTTGTGCAGATTGAACGTAAAGAGAAACTTCGTTTCGACAGAAGATCAGCATTGGATAAAAACACAAAATACTAGCTCTACCGTACCGACGATGAATAACCATTATGACTTAATGCTTGGACTGACCGGATCACCGGAATTCATGGCTGATAATAAATTTGGAATGGAACGACCATAAAGTTCAAGGGGAAAACATGAAACAAAATAAGATCAATTCAATTATGACAGTTGGCCTCGTTGGGTTATTGCTAACCCTGCCGGGTTTGGCAACTGCCGAAGACTATTATCGCAAGACCCGGGGTTACCGTGTCGAACCGGAAACTGATCCGCCATCTTATGTGCGGAATTTGAGCAAAACCCAGTTCGAGCAATTCCGTGATGTGGAATGGCTAGATGTGGGGCTGGAACACCGCACTCGCTTCGAATACCGGGAAAACGATTATCGCCCTACCCCAACTGGTAATAACAATAGCACAACTTTTCGGCACGACCCAGATAGCCTTTGGTTGTTGAGAACGCGTGCTTATCTAGGTGTGCACGATATCCTTGACCCCCTACGTTTTGCCGTGGAATTCCAGGACTCAAGAAGTTACAACGGTTTATATGAACGTAACGTTTCTGACGTAAATGAATTCGAATTGATCCAAGGATACGCTGAATTGTATTTCAAGAATTTATTGGGGCATAACCGCCCATTAAGTATACGGGCAGGTCGTCAACATTTAGAATTGCTGGATCGTCGCTTGGTAGGCAATAACCAGTTCCGTAATACGACCAACAATTTTGAAGGCTTTCGGGTACATTTTGGCAAACCGCAAAACAATTGGGATTTGGATACTTTCGCCTTTCAACCGATTGAACGGCTTAAATATAATTTTGATCGTGCCGATGAGGACACGTGGTTTTATGGCGGTGTTTTTAGTTGGCGGGGGTGGTCGGACTACATCACAATCCAGCCTTACTTTTTTGGCCGCAAGGTCAATGGTGATCCTTATAATTCAAATCCTGATGACCGAAAAAATGATATGGATATATTTGCACCAGGTGTCAGGGCATACGGGGTTATCGGTGATAGCGGATTTGATTTTGATGCCAACATTAACAAGCAATTCGGTCGTTTTGGAGTAACTCGCAGAATAAATGACGAGCCTAAACAGTTTATGCTCCAACATGATGCCTTAGCGTATGCTTTGGAACTTGGTTACACCTTCGATCATGAGTGGAAACCCAGGGTTAGCTTATTTTATGGCTATGGTACGGGCGACAAAGATCCTAACCGGAACATTACCAGCGGTTCTAACGAGCGTTTCGATAGTTTTTATGGCTTTAACCAACCTTGGTCACGTAACGATTACTTTTCCTGGGACAATATCCATGCGCCCAAAGCCAGGATTGGGTTTACCCCACATAAGGATGTTCGTGTTGATGCTGGCTACAACGCCTATTGGCTACAAAGTGAAACCGATGCATGGAGTCGAGCTAATATTCGAGATACCACTGGCAATAGTGGCAGCTTTTTGGGTCACGAATTTGACATTCGTGTACGGCATAAACTTAATACTTATGTGGACTGGAGCTTGAGCTATGCTCGTTTTGAACCAGGCAGTTTTACGCGTAAGCAAAACTTCTTTCTAGATTTCCCAAATTCTGTTGATGGTCCATATACCGACCGGGCCAGCAATTTCTTCTACTTTGAAGTTTCTCTGAATGCATTTGGCGATGGTAAGCCCACCTACAAATAATATTTTTACTTAGGCTTTTCGAACCTGGCTGGTTACCACGCGGGTAAAGCTAGGTTCGGCAAATCAAGGCAAAAATAAGGTTTAAGTTCGCCTTACGGCGTTAGTAGAATCTTATATATCTTATTATTAGATAACGAAATCTAATAATATCATTTTTAATTATTAACAAAGCGATTTACTATACCCCTCATATCTGTAAAACGCATCGTTTCTAAGCTTTATAGAACGATACTAGAAATACTTTAAGAGATTTTTGATTTTTTAGAGACTCCCTTAAGCTTTTAAACAAACCACCTCGGAGCAACCATGAACATCACCAAATCAGCCAAACAGTTGCTAATTATTGCTGCTTTATTACTAAGCGGGACGGCACTGGCGGAAAGAACCCTGCTCAACGTCTCCTACGACCCCACTCGGGAGCTGTACCAGGACTTCAATAAGGAATTTATCAAATACTGGAAAGACAAAACCGGCGAAGACGTTGATATCCAACAATCCCACGGCGGGGGTGGCAAACAGACAAGGGCGGTCATCGACGGTTTGGAAGCAGATGTAGTGACTTTAGCGCTGTCTTACGACATAGACCAAATAGCCGAAAGAGCCCGCCTGTTACCCAAGGATTGGCAAAGCCGTTTACCGAACAACAGCTTGCCTTACACGTCTACCATTATATTTTTAGTCCGCAAAGGCAACCCTAAAGGCATTAAGGACTGGGATGATTTGGTTAAAGAAGGAGTGTCCGTTATTACGCCCAACCCCAAAACATCCGGTGGCGCCCGTTATAACTATCTGGCTGCCTGGGCATTTGCAGAGAAGAAATTAGGTAGTAAGGATGCCGCTAAGGATTTTGTGAAGAAACTATACAAAAATATACCGGTTCTTGATTCTGGTGCGCGTGGCTCAACGACGACTTTTACCCAGCGCAATATCGGCGATGTGTTAATTACCTGGGAAAACGAAGCCTTTCTGGCACTTAAAGAATTAGGCGACGATAAGTTAGATATTGTAGTGCCACAAACGAGTATTTTGGCCGAAACCCCAGTGGCTGTGGTTGATAAGATCGTCAAAAAGAACGGTACACAGGATCTAGCGGAAGCTTATCTGCAATACCTGTATTCGCCAGTCGGACAAAAACTGGCGGCTAAACATTATTACCGTCCGTACCAACCGCAATATGCTGATCCTGCCGATTTAAAACGTTTTCCGAAATTGGAGCTGTTTACTGTCGCTGACAAATTCGGCGGCTGGGCGAAAGCGCAAAAAGAGCATTTCGATGATGACGGCATTTTTGACCAAATCTACACGCCTTAACCCAAAACGTAGGATCAGCCATGCACTAAAACAGATGGGAGAAATAACACCGCTGTTTTTATCGGTACTAAATTAAAACTGAAGATTACTGACATGACACAAAGTAACATTATGCCGGGCTTTCGTCCGGCCATCGGTTTTACCCTGTTCTATCTGGCTTTGATTGTCCTGATACCGCTCAGTGCAATGTTACTGAAAACACTTGAACTCAGCCTCGACGATTACTGGAAAATCCTGAGCAGCAAGCGTGTACTGGCTTCGTTCCGCGTCAGCTTTGTATCGGCGCTGATTGCCGCCGCTGTGGCCAGCGTATTCGGCTTTATTATCGCCTGGACACTGGTGCGTTACCCATTTCCAGGGAAACGTCTGTTCGACGCACTCATCGATCTGCCCTTTGCCCTGCCGACTGCTGTGGCCGGCATTGTATTGGCGACAATCTACGAACCCCAAGGTTGGATTGGCAAGTTGGTGATGGAGGTATTTGGCGTACAAATCGCTTACAAACCATTAGGCATAGTCTTTGCTTTAATCTTTATCGGGCTTCCGTTTGTTGTGCGTACCATCGAGCCGGTGTTGCAAGAGTTCGATTTAGCGATGGAAGAAGCGGCTGCCAGCCTGGGTGCGACCCGACTACAAACGTTTATCAAAGTTATTCTGCCCAATATCTTACCCGCTGCAATCACAGGGTTTGCTTTGGCTTTTGCCCGTGGGGTCGGCGAGTACGGCTCGGTGATTTTTATTGCCGGTAACATGCCGTATGTTTCAGAAATTGTCCCGCTGCTGATTATCACTAAGCTGGAACAATACGACTATGCCGGTGCCGCCGCCATTGGTTTCACTATGTTGATTTTATCGTTTTTGTTGCTGCTACTGGTTAACGGTCTGCAATGGTGGGTACGCCATCGGAGTGGACAGCTATGAGGATATACCAATGAATACTACATCACCTGCCCTGTCGAAAAGTTCCGAGCCGCTGACCCTAGTCGATGCTGACGGGGTACGCTATACGCTGATTACCCTTACCTTGGCAATTATTAGTTTGTTTCTGGTTTTACCACTGGCGACCGTACTGATAGAAGCATTTGCCAAAGGCTGGTCGGCCTACGCATCCAGTTTGGCTCATCCCGATACGATAGCCGCGATCAAGCTGACGTTATTGACGGCAGCAATAACCTTGCCATTGACGACGGTATTTGGCATTTCCGCCGCCTGGGCAATAGCCCGTTTTGAATTTCGTGGCAAAAGCTTATTGATTACGCTAATCGACCTGCCATTTTCGGTGTCGCCAGTAATTGCAGGACTTATTTATGTGTTGATTTTCGGAGCCCAGGGTTGGTTTGGACCTTGGTTATCAGAACACGATATTAAGATCATCTTCGCCGTACCGGGAATTATCCTGGCAACCTTGTTTGTGACATTTCCTTTCGTTGCCCGTGAGTTAATTCCGCTGATGCAGGAAATCGGCCATGAAGAGGAAGAAGCGGCTCTGTCGCTGGGTGCTAGCGGTTGGCAAACATTTTTCAAAATCACTTTACCTAACGTCAAATGGGCGCTGTTGTACGGAGTGCTGTTATGTAATGCCCGTGCAATGGGTGAGTTTGGTGCGGTTTCGGTCGTATCGGGTCATATCAGGGGACTCACCAATACCTTGCCGCTGCATGTTGAAGTCAGTTACAACGAATATGACTTCGTCGGTGCTTTCGCCAGTGCGTCGTTGTTGGCTGGTCTGGCTATTGTGACGCTGGTGATTAAAACTTTCCTGGAATGGAAGCAAAAACAGGATGCCAAAGCGTCCCTAAGGGCGACTGGATAGTCATTAGCATTAACGATTTGATGAGAAATTGGCCATGAGCATAGTCTTAAAAAATATTAGTAAACATTTCGGCGCTTTTTCTGCCTTAAGCGATATTAACTTAGATATACCGGAGGGCGAATTGGTCGCCTTATTAGGCCCTTCCGGCTGCGGCAAAACCACGTTGCTGCGAATCATTGCCGGTCTTGAACAAGCCGACCAGGGCGATGTTTTTTTGAAAGGCGACAAGGTTACAGATAAACCGGTCAAAAGCCGCCATATCGGGTTTGTCTTCCAACATTATGCCCTATTCCGGCATCTGACCGTATTTGACAATGTGGCTTTCGGTTTGCGGGTAAAACCACACAAGGATCGACCCAGCGAAGCCATTATCCGCAAGAATGTCCATGATTTACTAAACCTGGTTCAACTGGACTGGCTACATGACCGCTTTCCCGACCAGCTCTCTGGCGGCCAGCGACAACGCATCGCGTTAGCGCGGGCATTGGCCGTAGAACCATCAGTATTATTGTTGGATGAGCCGTTTGGTGCGCTTGATGCCAGTGTCCGCAAAGACTTACGCCTTTGGTTACGGCATCTACACCAAAACCTAAATGTGACTACAATCTTTGTGACTCACGATCAAGAAGAAGCGATGGAGGTAGCTAATCAGATTGTGGTGTTCAATAAAGGTAAAATTGAGCAAAAAGGCACTCCCAGCGAAATCTATGACCACCCCAGCAATGATTTCGTCTCCCATTTTATCGGACAAACCAATGTGTTTCATCTGGAAAAAGGTGACAGTGATTGGCTTAGGAGCGGCGGCGTAATTCTCGATGATCCCCAAGGGCTTACCGCACATGTGCGTCCACACCACATTGCCGTAGAAAAGCAAAGAGATAAGCCCATATCACCGATTTTTTTGAAAGATTGGCAACATCTGGGCGCGACAATCCGACTGGAATTAAGTCGAGATGTTGAGAACGGCGCAGCCAAGACCGTTTTTGCCGAAATGGCTAACGAGGAATTTAGGCAATTGGATTTGAATAAGGGCGATAAGGTATCGTTGTTCATTAAACATGCCCATTGGTTCAACTGAGCGATGAACTTAAACCAACTCGAAATTCTGCATCTCCTTCAAGAGACGGGTTACAACCTGACCAAAACGGCGGAAAAAATGCACATTGTACAGTCCGCGGTTAGCAGGCAGTTAATGATGCTTGAAGAGGAAATCGGTACGCCCTTGTACGAGCGGCATGGCAAGCGATTATTGGGGCCGACTCCCTTGTGTGAGCGCATTTTGGCTGAAGTCGATACCGTCAACCAAGCGAAGCGCAATATTCGGCAAATCGCCGACGATTACTTGGATATTCGCAACGGCACATTGCATGTCGCCACCACCCACACGCAAGCTCGGTATTTTTTACCCACACCGATTAGCCGATTCAGGGAAAAATTTCCTTGGATCAAAATCTATATGGAGCAATCGTCCCCGTTAAACTTAATTAACTTATTGCACCAACATAAAGCCGATATTGCCATTTGCACCGAACAAATGTTGAGCGATGATAAGCTGGTTATCAAGCCATGCTATGAATGGCATCACATTGTGGTTGTCCCGAAAGGACATGAATTGGCGCAAGGAGAAATTACCTTACAACGATTGGCGGATTTCCCCATATTGACCTATAGCCGAGGCTTTACAGGACGTAGCAATATCGAGAAAGCGTTTGATAAAGCCGAGATTATGCTCGATATAACCCTTGCAGCCGCGGATGCGGATGTTATCAAAACCTATGTGCGTTTGGGTTATGGTGTTGGAATAGTTTCCAGCATGTCGTACGAATCGAATATTGATTCTGATTTAGTGGCGTTGAATTTATCCCATCTCATTCCTGTATCGACAACCAAGCTCGCCTACTTAAAACAAAGTTATCTTCCAAGTTATATGCGCTACTTTATTGAACAACTAGAATCATCATCGCCTAAATTTTATCAATTAAATTGATTAAAAAATTTATTCAAATTTATATTGGCAACAAGGTTTTCTAATAGGAACCGACGGCTGCAGAGAAAGGCACGAAAGTACTGGATAAACGATAACGGACGTTTTCGTACCACATAGACTTCAAATACATTTTTAATGCGGCTTATGGATCAAAAAGAAACGCTAAATATATAGCTGACAATACCTTAGAAAGGCCACTCTGAGATAAAACAAAGTCACAGCAAAGCAAATTAATTTTTTTACACAAAAGCTTTGCTTTGGGAATTTGAAATAGAAAGAAATTAACAGGGGATTAACGTCTATAAAACAGGCACAGAGTCTCATTCAGCTGCGAGAGATATTGTAATCAACAAATATGGCACCGTTATCAAAGATGCCATCACCAATTGTTATGCAGAAAATTAAATCGTGCTAGGTTCTGTTAACATTTGGGCAACGAAAATCAAGGGAGTTGCGGCTTCCAGTCGGCATAAAGCCTTCCTTGGCTTCTGGCAGTCCCTGCCGGAATGACGGCACATGATTTGTGCATTTACAGCTAGCCATTTATTTTTATGGACTTATTTTTAAAGACATATGCCGATAATGAAAAGTCAACAGAACCTAATCAGTCGATTATTTTATAGCTACTACTCGATGCGTCAACTCGGTCACGAAGTTCTTTGCCGGGTTTAAAATGCGGAACGTATTTCTTGGTTAATTGAACAGACTCACCCGTTTTCGGGTTTCGCCCTACGCGAGGCGGACGCATGTGCAATGAGAAACTGCCAAAACCCCTGATTTCGATTCTTTCACCAGTAGATAAAGCTTGGTTCATTTTCTCTATGATACATTTGACTGCCAATTCAACATCTTTAAGTTCGAGATGAGGTTGACGTTTAGCTAATGCTTCAATTAATTCAGATTTAGTCACATTCTATCCTGCAAAAACGAAAGGAATTTTAGGGGTTATTAAAATAACCCCTAAATAATAGCTTATTTTTCTATTTGTTTGAAAATATCAGCAAATGTAGGCGATCCTATAGCAGCTTGCTGGGTATGATCCTTAATAGTAGTGGTTTCCTCTTCACTGTCCTTTGCTTTTATAGACAAAGAGATTGACTTACTTTTCTTATCTATACCAATAAATTTGGCTTCAATTGCATCGCCTTCTTTTAATAGAGTACGGGCATCCTCAACGCGGTCACGTTGAATTTCAGAAGCGCGAATATAACCTTCCACATTATCTGCCAAGGTAACTACTGCGCCTTTTGCATCAACTTCTTTAATGACACCTTTTACTAGGCCACCTTTTTCAGTGGTAGCCAGAAAGTTTTGGAATGGATCTTGTTCTAACTGCTTAACGCCGAGTGAAATACGCTCACGTTCAGAATCGACCGCCAAAATAACCGTTTCGAGTTCATCACCTTTCTTGAACTCACGCGCCGATGCTTCACCGCCATCTTCCGCCCAAGAAATATCAGACATGTGTACTAAGCCGTCAATACCGCCATCCAAGCCAATAAATATACCGAAATCAGTAATTGACTTGATTTTGCCGGTAATTTTATCGCCCTTGTTGTGCGTTGCTGCAAATTCATCCCAAGGATTGGTTTTGCACTGTTTCATACCTAAAGAAATACGACGACGTTCTTCGTCAATTTCCAAGATCATAATTTCAACATCTTCGCCCAATTGCACGAGTTTAGATGGATTGACGTTTTTGTTAGTCCAATCCATTTCTGATACGTGAACCAAGCCTTCTACGCCTTCTTCAATCTCAACAAAACAGCCGTAGTCGGTAAGGTTATTGACCTTGCCAAATGCGCGTGACCCAGCAGGGTAACGGCGGGCAATGTTTTGCCAAGGATCTTCGCCCATTTGCTTCATGCCTAATGAAACACGATTCTTCTCCTTATCGTATTTCATGACCTTAACTTTTATTTCTTGACCGATTTCAACACACTCTGAAGGGTGTCTTACACGGCGCCAGGCCATGTCGGTGATATGCAGCAGACCATCAATACCGCCAAGGTCTATAAATGCACCGTAATCGGTCAGGTTTTTGACAACGCCGGTGACAATTGCGCCTTCTTCAAGTGTTTTCAGTAATTCTTCACGTTCCGCACTGTATTCTTTTTCAACCACTGCACGGCGCGAAAGCACAACGTTATTGCGCTTTTGGTCGATTTTTATAACCTTAAATTCTAGATCACGATTTTCTAGGAATGTGGTGTCTCTAATGGGTCGAACATCAACCAAAGATCCTGGCAAAAACGCACGTAAGGCACCGACAGCGACAGTGAACCCGCCACGAACCTTGCCATTGATTTGGCCGATAATAGTGGCTTGATTTTCAAAAGCACTTTCCAATTCGAACCATGCTTTGTTTTTCTTTGCTTTATCCCTTGAAAGTAGGGTAGCACCCAAACCGTCTTCGAATAAATCAAGGGCGACTTCAATCTCGTCACCTATCTTGACTTCTAATTCGCCATTGTTATTCAGAAATTGCCATTTTGGAATGACACCCTCTGATTTGGATTGCGTACTGACGATTACCATATCGTTTTCGATATCAATAACCGTACCAATCAACATTGAACCCGGACTCATTTGAGTCTTTTTCAAACTTTCTTCAAGTAATTCAGCAAAGCTTTCGCTCATTTTATATTCCCAGGACTGCCATTAATTCAACAGACCTTAATCTAATTTAAAAGGTTAAAAAACCGCAAAAAACGATAGCCTGTGTTTACATTGCTATCGTTGCGGAACTAAACTCAGCACCTGAGCTATGACAGCGTCTATCGTCATGGCAGATGAATCGATGAAAAGGGCATCCACTGCCTGTACTAAAGGGGCTGTTAAGCGTTCCTTATCGCGGCAATCACGCGCTTCTATCTCACTGGTTATCTGTAAAATATTAACATCAATTCCTTTTTCCATCAACTGTTTATATCTTCTTTCAGCCCTTTTGGTGGCGCTTGCAGTTAAATAAACTTTGAAGTCGGCATCAGGAAACACCACAGTTCCCATGTCTCGGCCATCTGCCACCAATCCGGGCGGCTTTTTAAAATCCTTTTGTTTTTGCAGCAATACCTGCCTCACTTCAGGTATTGCTGCAACTATCGAAGCCACATTTCCGGTCGCTTCAGTAACTAATTGGGATGTGATGTCTTGACCGTTTAATTTAACAATCAGACCGTCATCGCATTCAAATGCTAAATCCAGTGTTTGGGCTACTTTCAGGGTTTCAATCTCATTAGACAAATCAACATTTTTTTGCAACAAGGCGATAGCCAATGACCGATAAATGGATCCGCTATCCAGGTAATTCCAGCCCAGTTTTTTCGCCACAATACGGCTAACTGTGCCTTTCCCTGCACCGCTTGGCCCATCGATAGTCAAAACGGGAATATTCATTAACAGCCCTTGCCTCCTATGCCTTCTTCGCAGACCAAAGCTAACCCCAGATTTTTTGCCAAATCCTTAAATTCAGGGAAGGAGGTATTTACATTGGCACAATCTAAAATGGTGATGGGAGCGCTGGCACGAAGCCCAGCGATAGCAAATGCCATTGCGATGCGATGGTCGCCATGCGATGTCACTGTGCCGCCACCTATTATTCCTCCGCCCAGGATGACCATGCCGTCTGCGGTGGGTTGAGCATCAACACCCAATATTTGCAAGCCATCCGCCATGACCTGAATGCGGTCTGATTCTTTAACCCTGAGCTCTTCTGCACCGCTAAGCCGAGTTTGACCTTCTGCACAAGCCGCCGCCACAAACAGCACGGGGAATTCGTCAATCGCCAAAGGTACAAGCTCTTCAGGAATGTCTATACCTTTTAATGGTTTGGAAACAACGTGCAAATCCGCTACGGGTTCTCCACCTACGACGCGCTCATTTAAGATTTCGATACTTGCACCCATCAGTCGCAAAATGGAAATAACCCCTGTACGGGTTGGATTGATGCCCACATGCCTTAATATAATATCCGAACCTGACGCTATAGACGCACCCACCAGGAAAAACGCTGCTGATGATATATCGCTGGGTACATCAATATCGGTTGCGGTCAATTTGCCTTCCGCCGTAATGCTGACTTTGCTGCCATCTTGCTTTACTGGATAAGAAAATCCCGACAACATACGTTCGGTATGGTCGCGGGTGGGTGCGGATTCGGTCACGCTGGTTTCACCCTGGGCATACATGCCAGCAAGTAACAAGCAGGACTTAACCTGTGCGCTCGCCATCGGCATGGTGTAATCAATGCCCTGTAACTGCCCTGCCCTGCCAGTTATTTCCAATGGCGCCGTGCCTTTCTCGGTAGTTTTGATGTCTGCGCCCATAGCCGCCAAAGGCTCAGTGACCCGCTTCATAGGGCGCCCTGACAATGATTTATCGCCAGTCAACACAGTATTAAAGGACTGTCCCGCCAAAAGACCGCTCAAAAGCCGCATGGAAGTACCTGAATTGCCCAAATACAACTCTTTTTGGGGCTCTTTTAAGCCGTGCTTGCCCACACCATGAATCGTTACGCAACCATCAACTGGGCCTTCGATTTGCACACCCATATCGCGGAAGGCTTGCAACGTCGCCAAGGCATCTTCGGCTTCCAGGAATCCTTTAACGTGGGTTACGCCTTCGGCTAATGAACCCAACATAATGGAGCGGTGCGACATGGATTTGTCACCAGGAACACGCGCCTCACCACGCAATTGTCCGCCAGGTTGAACGATAAAAGTGATTGATTTTGACATAGTTTTAGTTTTCGTAGAGATCAAGAAAGCGTTGCCGTGCCTTGCCGGCATAGGTAAAGGTATTAAAAAGTTGCTCGTTATCGTTACTGTAAAGTAGGCTTTCGACTTTATCTAACTCGACTTTAAGTTGCTGAATTAACGGGATTATCTCGTTTTTATTAGCAATACAAATATCCAACCACATAGTCGGATCGCTGGATGCAATACGGGTAAAATCCTTAAAACCACTGGCTGCGTACTTAAATATTTCAGACTGTTCATCCTTATGCCCCAACATATCAACCAGTGCAAACGCCACAATATGGGGCAAATGGCTGGTTGCTGCAAGAATGGCATCATGATGGGCGGCATCCATAATGGCTACTTGCGTACCTAACCGCTCCCAAAATTTCCGCATAGTTTGCACCATGTCTGGCCGCGTGGACTTATCCGGGGTAATAATCAAACGTTTATTGACAAACAGATCATCGACCGCAGCAACAGCTCCACTTTGTTCCGCACCCGCAATGGGATGGGCAGGCACTAGATTATCAGGAACACACCCGAAAACCCGTTCCGCAGCCGTAATAACATTGATTTTGGTGCTGCCCACATCCGTGTAGATGACTTTTTCGTTCCATAATGGCTTGAGCAAGGTAAAAACTGACTCAATCGCGCCAACTGGAGTGGCTATGACAATGCAATCAGCATTTGTTACTGCTTCTGAGATATTCAGGCAATAATCATCAATTACCCCTAACTGCTTTGCGGTTTGCAAATTCACCAAGTCGTCTTCACGACCGAATCCTAAAATCGTTTTGCTTAAACCTTGCTGTCTAGCGGCTCGCGCAACTGAACCGCCAATCAAGCCGACCCCAATAATACAAAGCTTATTGAACATTCAGCGCTTCTGCCAATGCCTTGAGGAAAAACTGGTTTTCGGTGGGCGTACCGATACTAATACGAAGATGGTTGGGCAATCCATAGTTGGCGACTGGCCTAACAATCACGCCTTTACGTAATAAGGCTTCATAAACGGGTTGCCCTGGCCGTTTCAGGTCAACAGAAACAAAGTTTCCTGCCGAAGGTATCCATTCCAATCCCAAAGCTTTAAAACCGTCGGTCAAATCCGTCATCCCTTGGGTATTGACTGCAATAGTTTGTTGCAAATACTCATCATCACCTAGAGCCGCTTCTGCCGCCGCTAACGCTAAAGCATTGTTATTAAAAGGTTGGCGCACTCGATTAAGGATGTCCGCAATCTCAGGGCTGGACAAGCCATAACCGATCCGCAAACCTGCCAAGCCATAGGCTTTTGAAAAAGTACGCGTAATGATTAAATTGGGATTGGTTTTAAGCCAGTCGATAGAATTGATCCGATCCTGCTCATTAATAAACTCAAAATAGGCTTCATCCAGGACACATAGGCAATGCTTGGGCAATACAGAAATAAATCGTTGTAGCTCGACTTGACTAAGCAAAGTACCTGTCGGATTATTTGGATTAGCAATGAATATAACACGGGTTTTGTCACTCACCCGCGCAGCCATTGCGTCTAAGTCATTGCCATAATTTAACGCAGGGATGATTACAGCGCTTGCACCTACGGCTTGGGTCACGATTGGATAAACGGCAAACGCATGCTCGGAAAACATCGCTTCCAACCTAGGCTGCAAAAATGCCCTTGCCACTAATTCCAGCAATTCATTCGAGCCATTTCCGAGCGTTATCTGATTGGCATTCAGCGCATATTTTTTTGCCAACGCTGACTTTAAGTTGAAGCCATTGCCGTCAGGGTATAAGGTCAGCTTGAGTAATGCCCCCTGTATCGCCGCCAACGCTTTCTTTCCAGGGCCTAAAGGATTTTCATTGGATGCTAGCTTGATAATATTGGTCAAGCCCAGCTCACGCTCAAGTTCTTCAATCGGCTTCCCGGCAACATAAGGAACAAGCTGACGAACACCAGCTACAGTGAGTTCATAAATATTGTCGGTGTTATTCATGCGTTATTAGCTGGCCTAGCGAAATAGTAAGAAAAATAAGTAAATTTCAGAGTACAGCTTTAGGATATGAACCGAGCAATTTCATCATACTGACATTGTCTTTCAGTATTTCTAAGGCTTTGGCAACCTTCTCGTCCTGGCTATGACCTTCAATGTCGATAAAAAACACATACTCCCATAAGCCTTGCCGGGATGGCCGCGATTCAATATGCAGCATACCAATTCCAAATCTGGCAAAAGGCTCCAAAATTTTGTGCAACGCCCCCGGTTGGTTACCTGTAGAAACCACTACCGAAGTTTTATCTTTTCCAGTTGATGACGAGTTTTGTTTGCCAATGATAATAAAACGTGTGGTGTTATTCGGCTCATCTTCAATATTTTTAACAAAAATTTTGAGGTGATACAGCTCTGCCGCAGGTCTTCCACCTATCGCAGCCGTGTTTTTGGTTACCGATGTCAATCTTGCTGCCTCGGCATTGCTACTCACTGCGGTAAGCTTAACGTTCGGGAAATTTTTCTCCAGCCACTGGCGACACTGTGCCAGCGATTGCTGGTGAGAAAAAATTTCAGTAATTTGAGCCTTATCTTCAACCAGACCCATCAGGTTTTGATGCACCCTAATTTCGACTTCACCGCAAATATTCAGGGACGAACCTAGAAACCGATCCAAGGTATGGTTAATGACTCCTTCGGTTGAATTTTCTACCGGAACCACACCAAACTGACAACCACCATTCTCGACGGTAGTAAAAATGTCGTTAATGGTTGATTCTGGAATCGCCTTAACCGCATTACCGAAATGTTTAAGTACCGCCTGCTGAGTAAACGTACCTTCTGGCCCCAAATAAGCCACATCCAAAGGTTTTTCCAGCGCCAAACAGGAAGACATCAATTCCCTGAAGAAACGCACCGCCGTTTGATCCGGCAAGGGACCTTGATTAAGTTCTTGTATCCGCCTTAATACCAGTGATTCTCTGTCAGGACGATAAAAAGTACCTTGTTCCCCTAAAGCAATCTTAGTTTTCGCCACTTCCATCGCACAGGCTGCACGCTGGTTAATCAGCTCCAAAATCTGCTGGTCTAGGCTATCAATTTTTTCTCTTAAGTCACTAAGAGGCGTGATTGATGTCATGGGGACTGTGAAGAAATTACGGTTTTAATTTAGTGTGTCCGTTCAAATTCTTTGATGAATTCGCACAGCGCATCAACACCCGACTCGGGCATAGCGTTATAAATACTGGCACGCATACCGCCAACTGAACGATGGCCTTTTAATTCAAACAAACCGTTAGCCTCCGCTGCAGCAAGAAAAGGCTTATCGAGCGCTTCATCAGCAAGGATAAAAGGCACGTTCATCCTGGAACGGACGGTTTTTTCTACAGGGTTTTTATACAAAGCCGATTGGTCGATGACACCATATAACTTTGCTGCTTTATTAATATTGCGTTGTTCTATCGCTGCCACCCCGCCCTGCTCTTTTAGCCATTTCAGCACAAGGCCAACCAAATACCAGTTATAAGTTGCTGGGGTATTCAGCATCGAGCCGTTTTTGACTTGCTGGGCGTAATCGAATACTGGCGGTGTACCTTTGGCTGCATGGCCTACCAAATCATCCCGAACGATCACCACGGTAACACCGGCGGGGCCCATATTCTTCTGGGTTCCGGCGTAAATCAAGCCAAATTGGCTGACATCAACCTTACGAGACAAGATATTTGAGGACATATCGGAAACCAAGATTAATCCTTTCGCTTCCGGCGTTGATTGAAACTCAACCCCATGAATAGTTTCATTTGACGTGTAGTGCAAATACGCTGCATCCTGGTCAAATTTCCAGCTTGCAAAATCGGGAATTTGGGTAAATTTGCTGGCTTCCGAACTGGCGCTTACGATAACTTCACAATAGGCCTTTGCATCCTGGATGGCTTTTTCAGACCACGCACCAGTATTGAGATAACAGGCTTTAGCCTTACCATTCAATATGTTTTGTGGAATTAAAGAGAACTGTGCGGATGCACCACCCTGCAAAAACAGCACCTTATAGTTAGCTGGAATAGCCAATAGTTCGCGCAAATCACTTTCGAGTTCTTCAGCAATCATCGAGAAATATTTACCGCGATGGCTCATTTCCATAACTGACATGCCGCTATCCCGCCATTCCAGCATCTCAGCCTGGGCTTGCCTTAAAACCGACTCAGGAAGCGCGGACGGCCCTGCACTAAAATTATGAACTCTACTCATTTTTTACTCTTCTCCTGAATCGTCATCGTCATTCGTTGTTTCTTGATCGTCTTGTTCTTGGTCTACTTGATCTTCTAGGCCTGAGAAATTCTCGTCAACTTCCCCTTCCTCACCCAGATCGTCATCCTCACCCGCGAGCCCTTCAATCCGATCAACACCTATCACTTTTTCCCCTTTGTCCAGGCGAATAATTCGTACGCCTTGGGTGTTACGTCCAACGACAGAAATACCATCCACGGGGGTACGTACCAAGATGCCACCATCAGTAATCAACATGATTTCATCATGTTCATTGACCAATACCGCGCCGACCAATCCGCCATTGCGTTCCGAGGTCTGGATAGCAATCATGCCCTGTCCACCTCGTTTGTGCTGGGTAAATTCTTCCACCCGAGTACGTTTGCCGAACCCGTTTTCTGTAATATTCAGCACCATGCCTTCTGTGCCAATAATCAGCGAAATGATCTTCTGACCATCCTGCAAGCGCATACCACGCACACCAGCAGCCGTCCTACCCATAGGTCGCACGTCGGACTCATTGAAGCAATTCGCCTTACCTGAACTGGCAAACAGCAACACATTTTGCTGCCCATCGGTGACAGCAACGCCCACTAAAGTGTCGTCTTCACGTAAGTCAATGGCGATTTTGCCATTGGCACGTTGGCGCTCAAATTCGTTTAACGGCGTTTTTTTGACCGTACCAGAAGACGTTGCCATGAAAATGAATTTATTGTCGGTAAACTCTTTAATCGGCAAGATGGCATTGATTTTTTCGCCATCATCAAGCGAGAGTAAATTAACAAACGGCTTACCTCTGGAAGCGCGGCTTGCAACTGGCAGTTGATAAACCTTCATCCAGTAGACTTTACCCCGCGATGAGAAACACAAAATAGTATCGTGGGTGTTAGCAACGATCAGCTTATCGACATAATCTTCTTCTTTGGTTGCCGTAGCTGATTTGCCACGCCCACCGCGTCGCTGCGCCCTGTAATCGGTCAAGGGCTGGGATTTGACGTAGCCTTCGTAAGACATAGTAACAACCATATCTTCTTCGGTAATCAAGTCGCCATCAGACAGATCGAGTTGACTCTGGATGATTTCCGTGCGGCGTTTGTCGCCGTATTCGTCCCGAATGGCAACCAGTTCTTCCCTGATGATCTCCATCAGCCGCTCATCGTTGGCAAGGATATACAAAAATTCGTCGATTTGCTCTAGCAACTCCTTATACTCATTGATGATCTTATCTTGCTCCAAACCTGTTAAGCGTTGTAGTTGGAGTTCAAGAATGGCTTGGGCTTGGCCATCAGATAAGCGATAAACGTCGCCAGCAATACCAAATTGCGGTGCTAAATCTTCAGGTCGGGAGCGATCTGCATCTGCCCTGTCTAGCAAGGAAATAACCAGTCCGGCATTCCAAGTCCTTGCCAACAAGCCTTCTTTGGCTTCGGCGCGACTGGGGGAAGACTTAATCAATTCGATCATGTCGTCAATATTGGCTAGGGCAACTGCCAAGCCTTCCAACACATGCGCCCGTTCCCGTGCTTTACGTAGGTTAAATATCGTCCTGCGGGTGACGATTTCGCGCCGATGATCGACAAAGGCATGGAGAATTTCTTTCAGGTTAAGGCAATATGGACGACCATCCAACAACGCCACCATATTGATGCCAAATACCGTCTGGAATTGCGTCTGTTTGTACAGGTTATTCAACACAACCTCAGCTACTTCACCACGGCGTAATTCAATCACCAGACGCATACCGTCCTTATCGGACTCGTCACGAATCGCGGAAATACCTTCGATCTTGCCGTCTTTGATAAGCTCGGCAATTTTCATCTGCAAAGTCGCTTTGTTGACCTGATAAGGCAATTCGGTCGTTATGATTGCTTGCCTACTGCTATCGCCTATGTCTTCAAAATGGCAGCGAGCGCGGAGATAGATCTTGCCGCGACCTGTGGTGTAAGCACTGTAAATGCCTGATGCGCCATTGATAAAGCCAGCGGTGGGGAAATCTGGCCCGGTGATATGCGCCATCATTTCATGCACGGTGGCTTCTGGATTATCGATTATCAACAAGCAAGCGTTGATGACTTCCGTGAGATTGTGGGGCGGGATATTGGTCGCCATGCCCACGGCAATGCCTGATGAACCGTTAATCAGCAGCGTAGGTACTTTGGTAGGCAAAACTTGCGGTTCGGACTCGGATTCATCGTAGTTAGGGACGAAATTGACGGTTTCCTTATCCAAATCAGCCAGCATTTCATGCGATATTTTAGCCAGTCGCGCTTCCGTATAACGCATGGCGGCAGGTGAATCGCCATCAACAGAGCCAAAATTACCCTGCCCATCAATCAGCACATAGCGCATGGAAAACGGCTGCGCCATACGCACCATCGTATCGTAGATTGCGCTATCGCCATGCGGGTGGTATTTACCCATCACGTCACCGACGATACGGGCAGATTTTTTATACGGCTTGTTATAGTCGTTGCCCACCTCATTCATGGCGTAAAGCACACGGCGATGCACCGGCTTTAAGCCATCTCTAACATCTGGAAGAGCACGACCTACGATAACGCTCATAGCGTAATCGAGATAAGACTGCTTCATCTCATCTTCGAGATTAACAGGTATGATTTCTTTCGCGAAGTTTGACATTAATCCCTAACTAGCAATGTATCAGTTGAAAGCCCTGGCATGGTTTTTTACCGGACGAAAACGCACAAATTCCCATGATTTTTACGGTTCAGGCGTGTTTACTCGGCAATTGATTATCCCATTATTGTATCAAATTGTGCGCTTCGCGTCGAAGATGTTGCGTTGTTTGCTCATATCGCAAAAGAAGTTGAACTGTATTCCCTGTAATTTCTTGCACTTATGAAACGCAATCCAATACAAGCTTGGCACAAAACAACACTCACTGACAGATTCGAGATATTCACCTACCAATGAACAAACAGCAAGGCAATCTTCATTACCAAACATACCTATTCTTCTTCCCGTAATTTGATAGATATTTTCGGATACCTCTATTGAGCAACAGCTCAAGCACCCAAAACACCCAATCATTGCGAAAACCAATGTCTATTTAGCCGTAGACCGCAAGCTACTTTGTGGCAAAATAGCCTTATTCCTATCAAAACAGAACCGTCCTGACTATTACCGCCTGTTGCCCAACAATCCCAAAAACCATGACCGCCTTACAATCATTATTCAACGCCTACCGTGTAGCCGCCCAAACCCACCGTGAAAAAGGCACTTATTTTGAAGACCTGATTTGCACTTACCTACGCAATGAAGCCAGTTATAAGGACTTGTACAGCCAAGTGTGGGCTTATGCAGATTGGGCGCGAGAACAAGGCTTGGATGCGCGGGACACGGGCATAGACTTGGTGGCTAAAACAGCCGGAACAAATGAAGTCCACGCCATTCAATGTAAATTCTACGCAGAAGATTACCGGATGCAAAAAAGCGATATTGACAGCTTCTTTACCGCATCGGGTAAAAAGCCGTTCAGTCATCGGCTTATTATCAGCACCACCAACAACTGGAGCGAACACGCCGAAGATGCGCTCCAAAACCAACAGCCACCAGTCAGCAAAATTGATTTAAACGACCTGGAAAATAGCCAGATCGACTGGTCACTTTACCAACCCCAGCAACCACCTGTCCTTAAAGCCAAAAAACAACTACGCAATCACCAAACCGCCGCCCTAGATGGCGTGGAACACGGCTTACAAACCGCAGAACGCGGCAAGCTCATTATGGCCTGCGGCACGGGCAAAACCTTCACCAGCCTTAAAATTGCCGAAAAAATCGCAGGCAAGGGCAAACGCGTGTTGTTTTTAGTGCCAAGCCTATCGCTTCTATCGCAGACCCTGACCGAATGGACACAAGAATCCGCAACGCCTTTACACAGCTTTGCCGTCTGTTCAGATAGTGATGTCGGTAAAAAGCGCAAAAAAGACGATGACATCGTGCAAACCTTTACCCACGAATTGCGCTACCCCGCCACCACCAACGCTCAGCAGCTTGCCAAGGAAATCAGCAAACGCCATGACGACCAGCACATGAGCGTGGTGTTTTCCACTTACCATTCCATTGACGTTATCAGCAAAGCCCAAAAGAACCATGACTTGGCAGGTTTCGACTTGATTATTTGTGACGAAGCCCACCGCACCACTGGCGCGACCTTTGACGATGAGGACGAATCCACCTTTGTTAAAGTCCACGATGCCGACTTTATCAAGGCCAGCAAACGCTTGTACATGACCGCAACCCCGCGCATTTACGGTGACATGGCAAAAGCAAGCGCGGAAAAAGACAACGTGGCGTTATGCTCAATGGATGATGAAACCCTGTTTGGCAAAGAGCTTTATGTCATCAGCTTTTCCGAAGCCGTCAAACAAGAATTGCTGGTGGATTATAAAGTCATCGTATTGGCGATAGACGAAGTTCACATTAGCCAAAGCCTGCAAAAATTGTTGGCCGATGAAAATAATCAGCTTAAAGTTGACGATGCCGGAAAAATCATTGGCTGTTGGAAAGCCTTATCCAAACAAGGAGCTAGCCAAGATTTAACCGATGACAACGCACCAATGCGCCGTGCCGTGGCATTTTGCCAAGTCATTGAACCCGCCACCAACCCCAAAACCCATAAAGTCAGTTCCAAAAACATCGCCAACATGTTCAAGGCGGTGGTGGAAGCCTATCAGGAACAAGAACAAGAACAAGAACAAGAAACCGCTAAAAATTCAACAGACTCCTTCTCCCTAAGGGAGAAGGCTGGGATGAGGGTTTTAAAATCAGTTGATCACTCCTCCCCTCACCCTAGCCCTCTCCCAGAGGGAGAGGGGACTTTTAGAGCTTCCCTACAATGCGAAGCCGCACACGTTGACGGCAGCATGAATGCCAGCCAAAAAGAAGAAAAACTGTTGTGGCTAAAAGCGGCAACACCCGAAAACACCTGCCGGATTTTAAGCAATGTCCGTTGCCTGTCCGAAGGCGTGGACGTACCCGCCTTGGATGCTGTGTTGTTCCTAACGCCGCGCAATTCACAGGTGGATGTGGTGCAATCGGTAGGGCGCGTCATGCGTAAAGCCGAAGGCAAAAAACGCGGTTATGTGATCCTGCCCGTGGTCATTCCCGCCGGAATGGAACCCCAGCTAGCCCTCAATGACAACAAGACCTATAAAGTCGTCTGGCAAGTGTTGCAAGCCTTGCGCTCACACGATGACCGCTTTGATGCCATGATTAACAAGCTGGATTTAATCGGCAAAGACACGTCAAAAATGGAAGTGATCGCCATTACCGACAAGTTCAGCAAGAAAGCAAAAAAATCAGACAAGCCAAAACCGACGGGCAAACGTGAATACGGCATTGGCGAAAAGCCTGCAAAATATACCGCCACACAAGCCGACATCGTAGACACCTTTGAAATCGACGACATCCAACGCGCCATTTATGCCAAAGTGGTCAAAAAATGCGGCAACCGCAGCCATTGGGAAGACTGGGCAAACGACATTGCCAAAATCGCCCGCACCCATATCGCCCGCGTTCAGGCCATTTTAGACACGCCGACCAACACCGAAGAAATCGCCGCCTTTAACGCCTTTGCCGAAGAACTGCGCGATGACCTCAACAACGCCATTACCGATACCGAAATTGTCGAAATGCTGGCGCAACACCTGATAACCAAGCCGGTGTTTGATGCGCTGTTCCAGGATTACAGCTTTGCCCAACACAACCCGATGTCGCTAGCCATGCAAGACGTGTTGGATAAATTGCACGAGCACCATATCGACAAAGAAGCCGACACCCTGCAACGCTTTTATGACAGCGTAAAAATGCGCGCCGAAGGCATCGACAATGCCGCTGGCAAACAAAAGATTGTGGTGGAGCTGTACGACAAGTTTTTCCGCAACGCCTTCCCGCGCATGACCGAGAAATTGGGCATTGTTTATACGCCGGTGGAAGTGGTGGATTTTATTATCCACAGCGTGAATGACGCGCTACAAAACGAGTTTGGCCAAACCTTGGGCGATAAGAACGTCCATATTATTGACCCGTTTACCGGAACCGGCACGTTTATTACCCGTTTGCTGCAAAGTGGTTTAATCAGCCCCGCGCAACTGCCTTACAAATACCAAAACGAGATTCATGCCAACGAGATTGTGTTGCTGGCCTATTACATTGCCGCGATTAATATTGAGGCGGTGTATCACGATATTATGAACTCCCCTCTCCCTGTGGAAGAGGCTTCTGAAAAGCCCTCTCCAGAGGGAGAGGGTTGGGTGAGGGGAAATCAGAATAAGGAAAATGCCTATTTATCTCCCCCTCATCCCAGCCTTCTCCCTCAGGGAGAAGGAGCCAATATTCCTAAGTCAACAGCATTGGGGGAGAAGATTGCCTACCAGCCCTTCAAAGGCATTTGCTTAACCGACACCTTCCAATTGTATGAAAAAGACGATTTAATTAGCCAGATTTTGGTGGATAACAGCGCACGACGTAATAAACAAAAGAAGTTGGATATTCGGGTGATTATTGGCAATCCGCCGTATTCGGCAGGGCAAGAAAGCGCCAATGATAATAATGCCAATGTGGAATATAAATCTTTGGATGACAAAATCCGCTCAACCTACGCCGCAAACTCTACCGCCACCAACAAAAACGCCTTATACGATTCCTACATCCGCGCTATCCGTTGGGCAAGTGACCGCGTGGGTGATAGCGGTATCATTGGCTTTGTGACCAATGCAGGTTTTATTGAAGCCAATACCGCCGATGGCTTGCGTCAATGTTTAGCCGATGAATTCAGCAGTATCTATATTTTTCATTTGCGCGGCAATGCACGGACATCGGGCGAATTACGCCGCAAAGAAAAAGACAATGTTTTTGGTCAAGGCACCCGCACGCCGATTGCCATTACCATTTTTGTCAAAAATCCCAATGCGACAGAAAAGGGCCTTATCTACCTGCACGACATCGGCGACTATTTAACCCAAACACAAAAACTCGAAAGTATTAGCGACCTCAAAAGCATTAACGGCATTACGGCGGCGGATGGCTGGCAAAAGGTCATACCCGACCAGCATAACGACTGGCTAAAGCAGCGTGATGATAGTTTTAGCCACTTTATTAGTTTGGGGGATAAGAAAGATAAAGATGCTGTAGCAATTTTTGATAATTATTCGAGGGGGATCTCAACAAGCCGGGATGCTTGGTGTTACAACTTTTCAAAAAATACACTTGCTAAAAATATGAGGGGCATGATTGATTTTTATAATAAGGAAGTTGAACGCTATCAAAGGGCTTGCGAAGGATTAGGCAAAGATAACTATCCTAATGTAGATAATTTTATCAGCCTGCATGCAACAAATATTAGTTGGAATAGAGGGCTTAAAAATGATTTGAGCCGATTCACAAAACACGGTTATCAAGAATCGGCTTTAGTGAAAGGGATGTACCGAACTTTTACCAAGTCCCCGGTTTATTTCAGCAAATACATGAATGACATGGTTTATCAGATGCCCCGCATTTTTCCAGATTCATCAGTTGAAAATCGGGTGATTTGTGTGACTGGATTAGGCACTCCTAAAGCATTTTCTGCCATTATGACAAATGTTTTGCCTGATATTCAGTTACAAGCAAATGGCCAATGCTTCCCCCTAAAACTCTACGAACCCACACAAGCCGATGAAAACCAACAGCCCAGCGGCGTAAAACCACAAACCGACCTGTTCAGCGACGAAGCTTATGTAGGCTGGGTTAGCGCTAGCGTAACCCAGCAAAACGCCACAACCATCGACACCGAAACGCTGGGTTACGCTAGCGCTAACCCAGCCTACCAAAGCAAAGACGGCATTACCGATGCCGGTTTAGCCCACTTTCAAGCCGCTTATCCCTTTGAGACCATCAACAAAGAAGACCTGTTCTATTACATCTACGGCTTGCTGCATTCAGAAGACTATAAAACCCAATACGCCGATAACCTAACCAAAGAATTGCCGCGCATTCCGTGCGTCAACAAAGCGGCGGATTTTTGGGCATTCAGCAAGGCAGGCCGCGACCTGGCGGAACTGCACATCAACTACGAAACCGTCGAACCTTATCCCGTCACCTTCGATTGCGGTAAAGCCAAGTTAGGTGATTTAAAAGACGCAGATTTTTACGTTACCAAAATGAAATTTGCCAAGAAAGACGACAAATCGACCGTGATTTATAACCACAAAATAACCATCAAAGACATTCCATTGGCGGCTTATGAATATGTCGTCAACGGCAAACCCGCGCTGGAATGGGTGATGGAACGCCAAAGCGTCACCACCCACAAAGACAGCGGTATAACCAACGATGCCAACGATTGGGCAATAGAAACCATGAATAACCCACGTTATCCGCTGGAATTGTTTCAGCGGGTGATTACCGTTAGCCTTAAAACTATGGAAATCGTCAACGCCCTGCCGCCCTTCGATGCCAGCCCTAGGTCATAGGTATCTACACAACTTTTCGACGCAATAAAAACAACGAGCTGGAAAAGCAACGGACTCCCTCTCCTACTGGAGGGTTGGGGTGAGGAGAATAAAATCAACTGTTTATATTCCCCCTCATCCCGACCTCCTCCAAGGGAGAAGGGGTAAATACTTGTGTAGATACTTATGGCCCTAGGCCGTAGCTGGCCTTGTGCCTGCCCTTTGTGTGCTATAGGGCAAGCAATTTCGGGCAACCACAAGGGATTGCCCCTATGGTTTGGAGATCAAATTTAACTGATTTTTTTAGGAAAATGCGGGGGTTAGGTACTTCGATGAACCTTGTTGAATCATTAAGTGGCGGAGAGAAAGGGATTCGAACCCTTGATACGTTGCCGTATACACACTTTCCAGGCGTGCGCCTTCGACCGCTCGGCCACCTCTCCTGATTTTTTTGATGTCTGCCCTGGGGTTAACTTAGGTTGGGCAGGGCGGCAAGGATAAGCTAGAAAGCCTTTTGTTGCAATGACTTTATCTTAAGGGAACCTCTAATAATCCCCTCTCCCTCTGGGAGAGGGCTAGGGTGAGGGATATAATTGCTTGATTTTATTACCCTCATTCCGGCCTTCTCCCAGAGGGAGAAGGAGTTTTTTGAATTTTTAGAGATACCCTTAAGCTAAGCCGATTGCTGGCTTTCAAGCTCATCCCAGCGTTGGAAAACCTGTTCCAGCTTGGTGTCGGCAGTTTGTAGATCAGCTAAGGTTTTGGCAATAACGGTTTGGTCATTTTTATAAAAATCCACATCATTAATCTTCTTGGTTAGTTCGGCTTGTTGGGCTTCAAGCTGGGCGATTAGTTCGGGCATGTTAGTTAATTCTTGCTGTTCTTTAAAACTGAGCTTTTTTTTGACCGGATTTTTCGGTACGTATGGATTTTCGACACTTAAATCCAGTTTCTTTTTACTATCTTGGTTTTTCTTAGCTGAGTCGGTTTTTACCTCTGTTAGTTTCTGGTTTTGCCAATCACTGTAGCCGCCGACAAATTCTTCCACGCTGCCAGAACCATCCAGTACAAAAACGCTGGTGACCACGTTATCTAAGAAAGCACGGTCATGGCTGACTAACAATAGTGTTCCGCTGTAATCAACGAGCCTTTCTTCCAGTAATTCCAGGGTTTCTAAGTCGAGATCGTTAGTGGGTTCGTCCATCACCAGGAAGTTTGCTGGCTTAGTAAACAATCGTGCCAGCAGCAAGCGGTTTTTTTCACCACCAGACAGGCTTTTGACGGGCGAGCGTGATCGTGCTGGAGCAAACAGAAAATCGGATAGATAGGACATAACATGGCGTTTATTGCCTGCAATTTCGATAAAGTCACTGCCATTGCCAACGGTATCGGCAACCGTCATGTCAGGATCAAGCTGATCGCGCAGTTGATCGAAATAGGCAATTTCTAAGCGTGTACCATGCTCGACCACGCCGCTACTTGGCTCTAGCTGCTTAAGCAACAGCTTTAGCAAGGTGGTTTTACCTGCACCATTTGCACCGATAAGTCCGATTTTGTCACCACGTTGAATGAGCGTAGAGAAATTTTTGATAATTTGCCGTTCAGGATAACTAAAGCCTATGTCTTTAACTTCAATAACTTTTTTACCTGATGACTCGGCTGTTGATAAGCCCAGCTTGCTGGTGCCTTGTTGTAGTCGGCGTTGCGCCCGTTCTTTACGCAAGGCTTCTAGTGCCCTTACTCGGCCTTCGTTACGGGTGCGCCGCGCTTTTACGCCTTGCCTGATCCACACCTCTTCCTGCGCCAGTTTCTTGTCGAATTCGGCATTTTGGTTGGCTTCGTCTTCCAGTGCTGCCGCTTTGCGCCTTAAATAATCGTCGTAAGTGCCTTGCCAGGACACCAAATAGCCGCGATCCAAATCGACAATGCGGGTTGCCAGCTTTTGCAAAAAGGCGCGGTCATGGGTGACAAACAGCACTGCGCCAGCGAAGTTAAGCAATTGTTCTTCCAGCCAAGCTATGCTTTCAAAGTCAAGATGGTTGGTTGGTTCGTCCAGTAACAGCACTTGCGGTTCGATGACTAGCGCCTTAGCCAGTGCGACACGGCGCTTCCAGCCGCCTGATAAGTCCTGAATTTTTAATTCTCCGGGCAAGTTCAACTTGGTTAGAGTGGCTTCTATCTTGGTGTTGAAATGCCAGCCATTTAACGCTTCCAGCTTATGTTGTAGGTCGCCCAGTTCTTGCAGTGCTTTGTTGTCATGATAATCCATCGTCAACGAAAGTGCATGATAACGCGCAATCACGTCTCCTAGCTCGCCCAAGCCACTGGCGACTGCATCATAGATAGTCGCTTCATCGGGTAACTCTGGTGCTTGTTCCAGCCATGCCAGTTTTAATTCTGGTTCGCGCCAGATGTCGCCACCATCGGGAAGTACATTGCCAGCAATGATCTTCATCAAAGTGGATTTTCCTTCGCCATTACGCCCTAACAGCCCTACCCTTTCACCAATGTCTAACTGGAAGTTTTCTTTATTGAGTAAAGCATGAGTGCCGTAAGCGATGGCGATGTTTGATAGGCGTAATAAGGGCATTGGGTAAGTTAGTAAAGGTAAATTCAATGGGCATTATACCTGAAATACTGGTTGTGCTTTTTGTCTGATGTTTGAATTGCTTGACGTTGGGATGAGGATTTTAGGGTAGTGGGTGAAACCTGTAACTTGATAGGGCGGAGTGGCAAACCTAGGTTTGCATTCCAAAATACACGCGACCCACAGGCATGAAGCCGACAAGTCCATCAAAAAATACAGGTTTCACCCACTACCGATTTTAGAATCAATCAGTTAAAACCCTCACCCTCGCCCCCTCAGCAACTGCTCCTGCGTTGCCCTGTTACCTATATCCTTGTAGGCATCCCAGGGTGAGTGGACTAAATCGCTTAACTTAATAGCATGGGACGATCAATAGCACTTAAATTAGCTGATAAATTATGTCTTTACCTTGTAAATACCTCCGCAATAAATCGAGAGCAGATAATGCTGCTTGATGCTGTTTACGTTTGATGTCACCAGTCAGAATTCGGACAGTATAGTTAACTTTACCCTTAACAAACAAGGCATTAGTCACGGTTATTGACTCGATACCATGTGGATTTAAATAATACCCTGCGGAAGTGAGCTGGACTAAAATCATATCTGCATCGGTAGTTTTCTGCACCGCATTAGCTATTGCTTTGGCAGTTGCCATCGCGTCATCGGAATCATATTCAACTTCTAGTTGTTGCGTGAGCCTTTCTACGGACTGCTCGTAGGTAGTGCTTAGTAACCAAGTCACCCCAACCATTTTTGCTGCCACTAAGCCTTGGCTAATGGTTTCCACAACTGCAAACGTATGGTTTCCTGCTGTCATCAATTGGTCTACCACAGACACCAGATCGCCTGCCTGTTGTCCCAAACATTCAATCGCATACACGGCATCGCCTATCGTATCAGCGATTAAATGGGTCAGATTTTTCAGTTGCGTTTGTGGGTAATCGCTCGGAAATAGCAGCTTAGTTTGTACTTCACCTAATTCAGCACGAAAACCTAGCTGCACTTGAAGTGGGATTTTAATTTTACTTATCCGTTCCTGAAGATCAGACTCACCTATCCCAATGGTTTTAATGGTAATTAATTGACTGGGTTGCAAGACAAAACGGCTTGATAGCGTCTGGATATGTTCCAGAAACATATTCCGCATTTCTGATGGCACACCAGGGATGAAAGCAAACCAGCACCGTCCCTGTTGCAGCGCAAATCCGGGTGCAGTACCTGTACGGTTATCAAGACGTATTGAGCCTTGCGGTAGCATCGCTTGTTTGCGGTTACATTCTGGCATGGCTCGGTTTCTGTTACGAAAAAACTGCTGTATCTGGACAAAAGCAATCTCATCGAATATCAAAGGTAGATCAAAAGCCTTGGCAACGGCTTCAGCCGTCAAGTCATCGCTGGTAGGGCCTAATCCGCCGGTGCAAATACAACAATCGGCACGGGTTGCAATGTCCAACAATACCTTTACCAAATCCTCCAGCTTGTCCCCTACTGCTGTATGGCGGCTGACGTTGAAGCCCATTTCTACGGCTTGTTGCGACAACCAGGCGGCATTAGTATCGACAACTTGTCCGGTGACAATTTCTTCGCCTTGTGAAAACGTTTCAAAACTTGGATTCATAGTTAAAATCTCGTCATCAAAATTTGATACCAGAATGGCAAGGCTATCAGGCTGAGTGTCGTGGTGACGGTAACTGCCATTGCGTATAACGAGCTATCCAGTTGATAGCGGTCACATAGCACAACCCCTAACACCATGCTGGGCATGGCTAAGTCAAGCACGGCGGCGGCTTTATAGTCATTCGCCATAGTTAGATGTTCCGCAAATAATATTGCAAATAGCGGCATCAAGATCATTTTGATGACCACGACGGGAGCAATATAAGGGATATTCCGCAATCTGACGGCTTGCCAACTTAACGCCAATCCTAACGAAAATAACATTAATGGCACGACCGCTCCCGATAACATTTTTAATGTCCCAGTAAGCCAGATTGGAGCTATGAATCCGTTCAAATTTAATAACACCGCAATACCTGCCGCCCAAAATGGCGGCACATTCAAAAATGTCCAGACTGGCTGTCGAATCTCTGAAGCATCCTCGCCATAATGCCGAACCACAACGACACCCAAGGTAAATAACAAGGGTGATGTGGCAAAAAGATCAATCTGGATGACCACAGACCGCGCCCAACTGCCAAAGGCCTGCTCTAACACGGGCAAGCCTAGATAGGTAATATTGGGAAATCCCGCCGCCAATATCATGGCGCCCAAGCATCGATGTTCAAACTTAAAAAGTGATCCGACCAGCCACAGGCACAACATACCAAACAGAATGCTGGCAACCGCTAACACGGTGTATTGTAAGGAATGTAAGCCAATATCCGCCGTCCATAATACTTCCAAAACCATAGCTGGCAAGAAATAATAATATACAACTGTGGTTAATACCTTACGGGTTTGCTCTGCATCAAGACCCATCGGCTTAATGATTCGCCAGCCGATGCCGCCAGCCATAAGCAGAGCCATTTGTATTAATGTGGAGTGCATAATCTTAATTTCAACTCGTAAATAGTGATTTTACCACTCACAATTAGTCAACTTCCGGTAATATAGTGTTCACCATTATTGCATGACTGCTTCGTGTCTACCGTGTTGAGTTTTTTACGAAATGACTATTGTCACTCCTAACCAAGACAGAAAATATCTTTATCAATCGTTCGAAGAAGACACTCAGCAATGACATTTGACCCTTCATTTACTACTTCCTATCTAGTTGCATTCGCAATGGGTTTGGCTACCAGCTTGCATTGCGTGGGAATGTGTGGCTCGATCATTGGCACACTCACATTAAGCTTAAGCCCAGAAATACGGAACAGCAAACGACTGCTAATCCCATTTGTGTTCAACTACAATCTTGGCCGAATCACCAGCTATACCTTGGCGGGTGCGCTGGCAGGTATCGTTGGATCATTCATTCCTGCACCTGCAACTGATATCAATGGCTATCGTATATTGCAATTATCGTCGGCGGTTATTATGGCAGGAGCGGGCTTTTATATTGCGGGCTGGTTGCCGCGTTTTGCTTATATTGAAAAAGCTGGCGTTCATTTATGGAAACAAATAGAACCTTACGGACGAAAATTGATCCCCGTAAAGGATCGGACCCAGGCTTTCCTGTTCGGTATGGTATGGGGATGGTTACCTTGTGGGCTCGTCTATACCGCCTTAGCGCTCGCCTTGACGACAGGCGATGTCAGCAAAAGTGCCCTGACCATGTTATCTTTCGGCTTGGGTACTTTACCTGCGGTAATGGGCGTAGGTATAATGACCAGCGTACTAACGCGGTTATCGAGAATGCAACGGTTCAAACAGGTTGTCGGTCTGTTCATGATAGCGCTGGCATTGCTGGCCGCGATGCCTTGGCTTAATCCAATGGCTATAATAATAAATCATACAAATCATTAAGAGAGGCAGTCATGGACTATTTTAAAGCGATCATAGGGCAATCTCCCGCATTGGATGCGTTAATCCGTAGCGCCAGGATAGCTGCCGTTACTGATGTCACTATTTTACTGAATGGCGAGACAGGCACTGGCAAAGAAATTCTCGCTAATGCCATTCAACAATCGAGTTCTAGGGCGAACAAGCCTTTTATCACGTTAAACTGTGCCGCGTTGCCGGAAAGCCTTATCGAATCGGAATTGTTCGGTCATAAGAAAGGCTCGTTTACGGGCGCTACAGGCAACACTCAAGGTCTGTTTCAGGCAGCGCATGGTGGCACTTTATTTCTCGATGAGATTAACTCCTTGCCCATTTCAATTCAGGCAAAACTGCTGCGCTTTATTGAGTCTGGCGAGTGCCTTGCCGTCGGCGACACTGAGACTTATACCGTTGATGTGCGGATAATTGCGGCTACAAATTCTGACTTGAACCAACAAATTGCCGATGGCACCTTTAGGCGCGACTTGTTCTTTAGGCTAAATGTTGTGCCTTTAGAGCTTCCGCCACTAGCCCATCGAATTGGCGATATGGAGCTTTTGATCAAGCACTTTATGGGGCTATTTGAACATGAGCATGAAATACTTCCGCCCCAGTTCAGCAGAACAGCCTTAAAAGCGCTCAAATCTTACAGTTGGCCGGGCAATATTCGTGAATTACGGAATCTGTGTGAAAGGCTTTGCATCTTATTGGCCGGAAAGGTTATAGAACCAGAAAACCTGCCATTCGAGTTCAATAAGAACAACTCAGGCTTCAGCCTACCTCATTTTACTCTCCCGTCTGCTGGGCTGGATTTGGACAACTTGGAAGTCAGTTTAATCCAGCAAGCCTTGGAGCTAACCGAGGGAAATCGAAGTCAATCAGCGAAATTGCTAGGTCTAACAAGAGACACATTACTTTATCGCATGCGAAAACACGGTTTTGCTGTTTAGTAAAATATAGCAGGCAATGCGGAAAGCTTGTTTAAGCCAGTGTCATCGACATCTAATAGACATTACAGTAACATTATCGCTTTTCCCATTGGCGCGGTAGATAGATAATCTCGTCAACTTCGTGAGGTTTGCTTTGTTGCTTTCCAAATCAGCCAGTTCTAGCAGTTCGCCATTCTTGATATGGCCCCAAAAACCGTCGCTGCAAAGAACGAATGTCTCGTTTTTGCTTATCACTGGCAACAGTTTGATATCTACACCATGATTCTTATTGACATTAATGCTGCGCGTAAGTTGGTTTTGCTCAGAATGTTGCGCTAATTGGTCTTCGGTTATTAAACCAAGATCTAATAAGTCTTGAGGAATAGAATGGTCTCGCGTTCGCCATAAAATTTCCTGAGGTGTCATTCGATAAATTCTGGAATCTCCACAATGTGCCGCCATCGAGATTCGGTCATCCAGGTAAAGAATGGCGCAAGTCGTGTATGCCTTACTCGCTAGCTGATCATCAGCGAATAAAACCCTCATTTCGTTGATGGCATCGTTAATCCAAGCTAAAAACACCTCAGCAGGATTGTTCTGCGCTATTATTTTGGAACAATATGTTTGTGAAAACTTAAGCATGCCCTGACAAAAAAATTGGGATGCTTTTTCACCCGCCTGATGTCCACCTAAACCATCGGCGACAATAAATAACGCATAATCATCATTGACGATATGCGCCATAGAATCTTGATTTATCTTCCTATCGCCTAAGACTGTTAACTGAAAAAATTCAAGCTGCATGATTTCGTAATTTTTTATTGTGATCTTGCATTAAGCATAGCTTGTTTTAAATTCCGTACTGATTGTGCCAATCCTGAAAATAGTGCCTGGGCAATAATTGAATGGCCAATATTAAGCTCTACAATTTCTGGAATGCGGCATATTGCCGCTACATTATGGACGTGCAAACCATGCCCCGCATTAACTTGTAAGCCAATACTGTTGGCATAAGCCGCAGCTTGTTGAATTCGTTCCAGCTCTGCTCTCTTGGCAGCAAATGTTTTTGCCTCCGCATAACAGCCTGTATGCAGCTCTATAACAGGCGCTCCGGCTGCTTTAGCGGCATCTATTTGGACTTGATCTGGCGCTATGAATAGTGAGACTTCAATGTCTGCGTCGGCAAGTTTTTCACAAGCCCATTGTAGCTTTGATAGATTACCCGCCACCTCCAAGCCACCTTCCGTCGTCAATTCCTCACGCTTTTCAGGCACCAAACAACAGGCATGGGGCTTCACTTTGACTGCGATTTCAACCATCTCATCCGTCACCGCCATTTCCATATTCAATCGGGTATGGATCATGTCTTTCAGCAGGAAAATATCCCTGTCCTGAATATGCCGACGATCTTCCCGTAAGTGCGCGGTAATGCTGTCTGCGCCATTCTGCTCGGCAACCAGTGCTGCCTGAATTAACTCAGGATAACGCGTTCCTCTAGCTTGCCTGATGGTAGCAATATGGTCAATATTAACACCCAGTAGAATTTGTTTTTTATCCATTATTACAACCGCTTAACTATGTTATTAATAACAGCACGGCTCTTCAGCTGCTTACCTTGCAAATGACTATCTATAACAGCTCGCATCAATAGTTTTGCTTCGCTCAACACATGAGATTCATCGAATTGTCTTTGCTGTATAGCCAGTAAAACCGAGCCTGAAAATTGACCATCCGCGTCTTCAACTAAGCCATTGCCCTTATTAAACACATACTTTTTATTTGCTGCTATCGGTTTTTCATGATGTAAATCATAGTCTAGCTGCACACCATAACCAATATGATCCATAAGTTTTAATTCAAAAATCCGCAATGCAGCTTCAATCTCAGTCGCGTGTGCCAACTGTGCTAAACATTGCTGATAATCCTGAAAGACTTCTGGATGGGGATCATCTTTATGTAAGAAATTGCACACCAGCTCATTGATATAAAAGCCGCAGTAGAACGCCAATCCTGTCAATTCAAACAGAGAACCTAGCATTTCAGCATCGGTCAACGTCCTTAAATCAGATTTGCCGAGGTATGACAGCGACAATGCCACAAAAGGTCGTAACACGCCTGCGGTTTTAGATTTTGCTTTACGTACCCCTTTGGCTATCACGGAAATCCTGCCGTAATCGCGGGTTAAGGCATCAATAATCAGGCTGGATTCGCGGTAATTTTGCTGATGTAAAATATACGCTGGCTGCGAATGGACGACTGTATCACTCATTAAACCCCAAGCTTAATAAAGCGCGTTCATTGTCAGACCAACCTTTTTTAACTTTAACCCACAGCTTTAAAAACACTTTTTGACCGATAAGTTTTTGAATATCCATTCGAGCATCCGTGCCAATTTTTTTCAGCATTTCACCTTCTGTACCGATGACGATATTCTTTTGTGAGGCACGTTCCAGCCATATCACAATATAAATTTTGGTAACATGCGGCAATTCTTCATACAATTCGACTTGTACGGTCAGCGAATAAGGCAGCTCATCACCCAAACGCCGCGTGAGCTTTTCCCTGACTATTTCCGCACATAAAAACCGCTCAGACCGATCTGTCACTTGATCTTCAGGGTAGATCAGCTCACTTTCAGGCAATAAGGTAAGCAATAGACTTTCCAGTTCTTCAAGATTTGTGCCTTTTAATGCCGAAATAGGCAGCAGACTATGGAATGGAAAGCGCTTTTGGGCTTGCTCAAAAAAAGCCAAAATGTCTTCTTTATCTTTAATCTTATCGACTTTATTAACTGCCAAAATTACTGGTAATCCGGTCTGTTCCAGTTTTTTTAGGATAATGTCGTCGTATTCTTGCCACACTAGACCATCAATTAGCCACACGATGACATCAACACCTAATAAGGTCGTATCTGCGGTACGATTTAAATAGCGGTTAAGCGCCCTTTGCTCGCCGTGGTGCATGCCTGGCGTATCCAAGTAAATGACTTGGCCTTTTTCTGAAGTACTTATACCGAGTATTCGATGGCGGGTGGTTTGCGGTTTACGAGAGGTAATGCTGATTTTTTGCTTTAACAAATGGTTCATCAAAGTTGATTTACCGACATTCGGGCGGCCAATCAAAGCCACGTGACCACAATTCATGCACTGTCCTTTTGGAGTTTGGCGAGCATCATTTCTGCTGCTGATTGTTCAGCTTTTTTTCTGGAAACGCCAGTACCTACGCAGGATTCTGCAATCAAAGCGACGCTACATTTAACTTTGAATGTTTGTTCGTGAGCCAAGCCGGACATATCTATCAAGATATATTCAGGCAGTTCCATTTTCTTGGCTTGCATCAATTCTTGTAATTGTGTTTTGGGATCTTTTTGCCAATTGTCTGCCGACAAAGCTTGCAATTTATCGGTAAAAATCTCAATGATCCAATCCTGGCAACGTGCTATGCCTTGATCTTTATACAGCGCACCCATAATGGCCTCGAGTGCATCCGATAAAATCGAATCCCTGCGAAAGCCTCCGCTTTTTAACTCACCTGAGCCTAAATACAAGTAGTCACCGAGTTGATGCTTTCGGGCTAGTTCTGCTAGGGAAGATTCATTGACAAGGCTGGCCCGTAATCTGCTTAACGTGCCTTCATCGGCTCCAGGGAAAATATCGAACAACTTCTGGGCAATCACGAACCCTAAGATCGCATCACCTAAAAATTCTAAACGTTCATTATTATGCGCCCCAGCACTACGATGCGTTAATGCCGTGATAAAAAGCTGAGGTTGATTAAATAACAATCCCAGTTTTTGACACAATATTTCCGGCTTTTTTATCACTCCTTACCGACCTCAATGACATCATGGAACTCAACTAAAGCACTTAGGTTGCCCACTATTTTTTCAACAACCTCATAATCCGCCTCAACTTTTAAGTAATTACCCCGTTTGGTTATCTTCATATCTTGTGCTTTAACGCGCGCGACGTAATTCATATTAAACCGTTTGTCGATACTCGATCTAATTTCAGATTCGCTTTTTGTTTCAGCATCCCTGTCTTGCTCTATAGCTGTCAAAGCGCTCTTAACCTTGCTGTGATCAAGATAAATAGGGCCAATCTTAAATATTAATAAGACAAAAGAAGCGAATATACCCAACATAAAAATAAGGGTAATAAGTGTGTAGCCTTGCTGAGGTTTCGATGGTGTGTTCATCATAGCTCCGACGATCAATTCAAAAATAACACATTGATGGCACATCGGTAAGTGTATCTCATTTTAACACTGTGCCAATTCGATCAAAACCGATGCCTTTATGCTCCCAATCCCAACTCATCCAGATAAAAAATGCCTTTCCTACCAAATTTTCTTCTGGGACAGTCCCCCAATAACGACTGTCATTGCTGTTATCACGATTATCGCCCATGACAAAATAATTACCCGCCGGAATGACATAAGTAAATTCTACAGTTGGCGCATCATTTCGAATCAAAATACTGTGTTCAACGCCCGTCAAATTTTCTTGAAAGTGTGTGTTACCTGTCATATCCTGGCCTTGCCCTACACCTTGATAGATGCCCAGCGAAGCCTGATTAATGGGTGCATCGTTGATAGTCAATTTCTTATTGTTATAAACGACTTTATCACCAGGCAAACCGATGACTCGTTTAATATAGTCCACCGTCGGATCTTTAGGAAAACGGAATACAACGATATCGCCACGATGCGGTTCGTCGAGTTCGATGATTTTTTTATTGATGACAGGGAGACGTATCCCGTATGCGAACTTATTAACCAGCAGAAAATCTCCGATTAACAAGGTGGGCATCATGGATGCAGAAGGTATACGAAACGGTTCCGCCAAAAATGACCGTAACAAAAAGACGATCAACACAATCGGAAAAAATGACCGCGCGTACTCAACAACAACCGGTTCATTGGCTTCATCGAATACCCGCTCTTGCGATTTCAAGTACAGTAAATACCCGCCCCAAATCACTCCAGTCACTATACTGGCTATAAAAAGAAAAAATGAAAAATCATAATCCATAGGAAAAGTGTATCAAGTGATTGAAAGGAAAGCCGTATTATTCTTTATTGAGTTGTAATACAGCCAAAAATGCTTCTTGGGGTATCTCAATATTACCCACCTGCTTCATCCGTTTCTTACCGGCCTTTTGTTTTTCCAGCAGTTTTTTCTTGCGGCTAATATCACCGCCATAACATTTGGCGGTAACATTTTTCCGCATCGCTTTGACCGTTGATCTCGCAATGACTTTGGAGCCGATAGCAGCTTGAATCACCACTTCATACATTTGTCTCGGGATAAGCTCTTTCATTTTTTCGACCAGATCCCGCCCACGGTTGTTGCTCAGATCACGATGCACGATAATCGACAAGGCATCGACCTTATCGGCATTTATCAACACATCGAGTTTGACAAGCGGGGCTTCCTGGAAACGCAAAAACTCGTAATCAAAGGATGCAAAGCCCCTGCTCACCGACTTTAAGCGATCAAAAAAGTCTAGTACGACCTCACTCATCGGCAATTCGTAATGGATAGACACCTGCCTACCGACATACTGCATGTCTTTTTGAACGCCACGCTTTTCAATACACAGCGTAATGACTGCCCCCAGATAGGTTTGCGGCACCAAGATATTCGCCCGAATAATCGGTTCCCTAATGGCTTTGACCGTTCCCATATCAGGCAATTTTGCCGGATTATCAATCATCAATACCTTATCATTTTGGGTGATGACCTCATAAATTACCGTTGGGGCCGTGGTAATCAGGTCTACGTCGTATTCCCGCTCCAAGCGTTCCTGGACGATTTCCATGTGCAACATGCCCAGAAAACCGCAGCGAAAACCAAAACCTAAGGCTAACGAGGTCTCCGGCTCAAATACCAAGGACGCATCGTTAAGATTGAGTTTGTTGAGTGCTTCGCGCAGATCTTCGTAATTATCCGAACTGACTGGGTACAAGCCGGCAAAAACCCTGGCTTGAACTTTTTGGAATCCAGTGAGTTGTTCTGGCGCGGGATTATCAGTCCATGTAAGAGTATCCCCGACGGGGGCACCAAAAATATCTTTGATGCCAGCGACAACATAGCCAACTTCACCCGTGTTTAAAATATCCCTTTCTAATCGTTTGGGTGTAAAAACACCCACGGCATCAACCAAAAATGATTTTCCCGTGGACATGATGGTGATTTTTTGCTTTTTGCGGACACTGCCGTGGACAATCCTGACCAAGGAAACGACTCCCAAATAGCTATCAAACCAGGAGTCGATAATCAGTGCCTGCAATGGCCCTTCGACATTCCCTTGAGGCGGCGGAACTTTGATAACCAACTGTTCCAGCACATCCCGCACACCTAAGCCCGTTTTGGCGCTTATCATTAGGGCTTCATCTGCCGGAATGCCTATAACCTCTTCGATTTCCGCCTGTACACGTTCGGGTTCAGCAGACGGCAAGTCGATTTTATTCAACACTGGAACGACTTCAAGGCCTTGTTCAATTGCCGTATAGCAATTGGCGACACTTTGTGCTTCCACACCCTGGGCGGCATCAACGACCAACAAAGCCCCTTCACAGGCGGCTAACGAGCGAGATACTTCATACGAGAAATCCACATGCCCAGGCGTATCAATAAAGTTTAACTGATAAGTTTCACCATCCTTGGCGACAAAATCCAGTGTGACGCTTTGCGCTTTGATGGTTATGCCGCGTTCCTTTTCAATATCCATCGAATCAAGGACTTGAGCGGACATTTCCCGTGCTGTCAGTCCTCCGCAAAGTTGAATGAAGCGATCCGCAAGTGTCGATTTACCATGATCTATATGCGCTATGATGGAAAAATTTCTTATATGTTTTAAATCCACGAATTATTTATCAATTTTCAAAGCCAGAAATACCGGGCTACCACGGCGTTGTATCAAAACCGCTACCGATTTACCTACGGGAAGATTTTTGACTATTTTATCAAACTCGTTCACATCGCGAATGACATTATTCTGGATACGCAAGACGACATCACCGGATTGTATCCCTGCATCAGCGGCAATACCACTTTCAACACCCTGAACCAAAACGCCATTCTTAATATTTTCCAATGACTCCCGCTGTTCGGCGGTTATATCGGCAACACTAATACCCAATCTGTTGGTAGGCTTTGCTTCTACCTTATACAATGGTGCTTTCGCTTCCTGATCTGGCAGCAAGCCTACTTTAAACTCAATTGTCTTTGTCTCGCCTTGCCTGATGATCGTTAACTTCCCTTCACCATTAATCGGAGTCATGCCGACCATGGGCGGCAAGTCTGCTGATGTTTCAATAGGTTGACTATTAAATTCAGTAATGATGTCACCGATCTGCAAGCCAGCTTTTTCCGCCGGACTGTTCGGAATAATTTTAGAAACCAACGCGCCTTGAGGTTTCTTCATGCCAAATGACTCAGCCAATTGCCGGGTAACATCCTGAATTTGTACGCCTAACCAACCATGAGCCGCTTTACCACTGGTTTTAATCTGTTGGACTACATTCATGACCACATCCATAGGGATGGCAAACGACAAGCCCATAAAGCCGCCCGTGCGGCTATAGATTTGCGAATTTATACCAACCACCTTGCCATCCATATTGAATAAGGGGCCACCCGAATTGCCTGGATTTATAGCGACATCTGTTTGTATAAACGGCACGTAGTTACCCCCAGGCAAGCTCCGACCCTTCGCACTGACAATGCCGGCAGTAACCGATTGTTCAAACCCGAACGGCGAACCGATAGCTAAAACCCATTCCCCGACTTTTAATTCATTAGGCGAGCCAATGTTTACCACAGGTAAACCTGTGGCTTGAACCTTTAATAGGGCGATGTCGGTGCGTGCATCAGAACCAATCAATTTAGCGACTAATTCACGTCGATCTGAGAACTTGACGATAATTTCATCAGCATCTTTGACGACATGATGGTTAGTTAATAAATAACCATCTTGGGAGATAATAAACCCGGACCCTAAAGATTGCGTGTCTTCACCACCAAACTCACCACCGCCCCCACCGTCTGGATTATTAAAAAAATGTTTAAAAAGCTCCTCCATTTCGGGAGGAATGCCTTCGGGCATCTGTTGGCCTTTAGGCATTCCCTTAGCTGCTGGCTTAGCCTTTTGAGTGGTACTAATATTAACCACCGCCACACCATTGGTTTTTACCATTCCGGTAAAATCCGGTAACTGTGCAAAAACAGTTTGGCTACCTATAGCCATTAAAAACACACAGTAAATCACCCTTTCGAGCATAAAACCTCCATCACGTTCAAGCAGTTGAATATAGAATAAAACAAAATATTGTGAACAACACTAACACCTTTCAAGTCGCTTTGAAAAGAGTGAGCTACTTTAAGGAATCTCTGAACCTGTCAGTCCGATCATGGTTCGACCAGTTCACCACGAACGGAATCGACCCATTACTATTCGTCTCCTGAACCCTTCGTTACACTCAGGAGAGCCTTGTCGAGAACTTATTCGCAGCTTCATTAAGTATGGGATAAAAGCTTTCTTTCTGTCGATTAATCAAGATATTCGAGAGAGTTTAAGGCGCGGAATTGCGAAGTTTTACACCTTCGGAAATATACTTAACCGTTGAAGCAGGAACTTCACCTAACACCGTAAGCTGGGATTCAGCTAGATTACGGCTTATGGAATTGATTGCACCCACGGAATGTAAGCCCTCAGAAAGCCGAGAATCGGTTGTCTTGTCGGCTTTTTTTGATTCCAAATAAACAGAAACAGAAGCAAACCCGTCACTCAACAACAGGTGATCTACCGGCTGATCAGATTTATGCAAGGGTTTACGGCTAAAAAATATTTGCTTAAAGCCTAATGGCAAAGCAGTCACTTCAAAAGAGGCCTGATTTGATGGTTCTGATACAAGAGCCGCTACCGCACTAACGCCAGCGACCTCCTTATCTTTACTTGGTATCGGCTGCTTATTTACTCGCATTTCAGTAAAAACCACTTGTTCCAAAACGATACCAGAAAGATCGTAAACAACGGCTTTCATGGGCAAAAACTGGTCTTTAGCTATCCATATTTTTCTAACATATCTGAAATCATCTTTGGGCTGGATAGCGACAACATAAGACGGCAACATTGCCACATCTTCCTCACCTACAACTTCAAACTGATAACTGGAATCCAGTTCGTCCAAGTTCTTCGGAACATCGACGATGAACGAATGTTCATAAGGTCGATGGTCAGCAATCACTTGTTGCGTCAACTTATATAGGCAAGTGACTTCATCGGAATTTCTAATGATTTCACGCTGCGGCGAATTGAGTGACACTAAGCGTTCTTGCTCTTTGTTTTTTTCGCTAGTATGGAAGTATTTCATCGCTTCCAACTTGTCATTCTTTAAGAAAACAACCGTCCCCTGATAGTTGGATACTTCCATCGCCTTGACCATTTTTTGCAGCATTTGTTTAGCTGTCAATGGCGTTTCGGCGACAGAGACTACACTTATCGACGCAAATAAAAGGGTAAAGAAAATTCGCACCAAAATCATTCCTGACCGTAAGCAGTCACTTTGGCATAGGGTTGAAAATGAGCTTCGCCATTGGTATACACACTGCTATTGTGAGCTTGGAGGTAATCATTAAACTGGGCGTTTAAGGGCTGGCGATTGCGTTGTTCTGGTTTTTCCGGTGGGGTAAAGGCGGCAGGTAACTGTTGCTGAGAACTAGCCATTGCGGTTACGGTCTGGTAGTTATTGGCAGATGGATTATCACGGAGGCTTTGCCCCACCAGCACCGCAGCAGCTAGGGTTGAAGCCGCTACAGCATATAATTTGCGTTTTGTTTGCTTATCTTGAACTTGCTGAGACTGTTTAGGTTTTAATTGCGGGAGGAAATGAGCCGGTTCTTGTTGGATTTCCTGAAACACTTTATGAGAAAAGTCGGATCGGACTTGGTAAAACTCATCGGTTTTTAATGCCTGACTAATCGCTTGATACCGACTCATCTTATTTTTAAGAGTTACATCTGACTGTATTTTTTTCAGCAAATCCAGCGTTTCATCGCAACCCATATCGCCATCAACCAGCCTGGAAATATTTTGATTTGTTTCTTCAACCATCGAACTTCACCATTAATCGAGTAAAGGGTTTAACTTACTATCAATCGCCTCGCGCGCCCTGAATATGCGCGAACGAACCGTACCTACTGGGCAATCCATCGCCTCTGCAATCTCTTCATAACTCATGCCTTCAAACTCGCGCAACATAATCGCCACCCGCATTTCTTCCGGTAAATTTTCAATGGCCAATTGGATGGTCTTGACTATTTCTTCACTCAGCAACTCACGTTCAGGGGTTTCCATGCCTTGCAACTGCGGTGCATTTTCAACAGCTTCTGCGTCTTGCACATCAATGTGGTAATCGGAATTTCTTCTTGATCGTGACACCAAATAGTTTTTTGCCGTATTAATAGCAATACGATACAACCAAGTGTAGAAAGCAGAATCACCACGAAAGCTCCCTAACGCCCTGTAAGCCTTGATAAAAGCCTCTTGAGCGACATCCTGCGCCTCGCTGTGATCCTTAACATAACGATTGACCAATTGGATAATCTTATGCTGATATCGGATCACTAAGATATCGTACGCGGACTTATCGCCCTGTTGAACCCGCGACACCAGTTCTTCGTCTAAAAGCTCGATATTTCGGGTGCGGTCGTTCACTGAAGTTTCAACTGTGTAGGTAGACAGGATTAGGTGGTAAAAGTTCTCTACTAGAAAAAAATTGCTATCACGCAAAAAACCGCTATTATCCACAAACTAAGCTTGGTAAGCCACAACTTTGGCTATCAGTGCTAACGGCTTGTTTATTTTTAAATAATCCGAAATCTTTCCACCTGCAAATTTAGTATGACTTGTGACACGCATGATGTTCTGATTATTGGTAGCGGTGGAGCCGGTTTAAGCTTGGCTCTTAAATTAGCGGATCATTCGCTAACGGTAGCAGTGTTGTCCAAATTCGCCCTAACCGCAGGTAGTACCTACTATGCCCAAGGCGGCATATCGGCGGTGTTTGATGCGGAAGATTCTATTGAATCCCATATTGAAGACACTCTGAATGCCGGAGCGGGGCTTTGTGATCCTGAAATCGTAAAACTTGCGGTCACTTATGGAAAAAATTCCATCAATTGGCTGCGCGATCAAGGTGTTGTATTTACTGAAGAAATAGTAACAACTGGCGGAACCAAATTGCACTTAACGCGGGAAGGAGGTCATTCGCACCGTCGCGTTGTCCACGCCGCCGACGCAACTGGCAAGGCAGTTTCACTTTCATTGATTGATCGTGCCAAAGAACACTCCAATATTGATTTATTTGAAAACCACAATGTTGTCGAATTAATTACCACAACAGAAAACGGAAAATCCGCCAAAAGAGCGATTGGCGCTTATGTTTTAGACTCGTCAAAGCAACAGGTCAAAACCCTGTCTGCCCGTGTCGTAGTCTTAGCCACAGGGGGTGCCAGCAAGGTTTATCTGTACAGCACCAACCCACAAAGCGCCACTGGCGATGGTATTGCACTGGCTTGGCGCGCTGGTTGTCGGGTCAGTAATATGGAATTCATGCAATTCCATCCCACCTGTTTATATCACCCCAGTGCGGGTTCTTTCCTTATCACCGAAGCCGTAAGGGGCGAAGGCGGCAAACTGGTATTGCCGGATGGCTCGCCATTCATGCAAAATTTCGACCCGCGCGGCGAGCTTGCGCCACGCGATATAGTCGCCCGCGCCATTGACCACGAAATCAAAAAACGCGGTATCGACTGCGTTTATCTCGACATCAGCCATAAACCTGCGGACTTCATTCGCGAGCATTTCCCCAACATTTACGAACAATGCCTTAAGTTTGATATAGACATTACTAAACAGCCGATCCCTGTCGTACCAGCGGCACACTACACTTGCGGCGGGGTAATGACGGATAGTTATGCACGTACTGACATAACCAACCTGTACGCCATCGGCGAGGTCGCCAGCACCGGCTTGCACGGCGCTAACCGAATGGCGAGCAATTCACTGTTGGAATGCCTGGTTTTTGCCGACAGGGCGAGCGAAGATATTTTGAAAAATCTTGCGGCCATTCCTGCACCACCAGCCATCCGCGACTGGGATGAATCAAAAGTCAGCAATTCCGACGAGGAAGTCGTCGTTTCGCACAATTGGGACGAACTGCGCCGTTTTATGTGGGATTACGTGGGCATCGTCAGGACAGACAAACGCCTGGATCGTGCCATGCACCGCGTGGATCTGCTAAAGCGGGAAATCGCAGAATACTATGGCAATTTTAGGGTGACCAGTGACTTACTGGAATTACGAAATCTCGTCATTGTGGCCGAATTGATTATCCGTTGCGGCCAATTACGCAAGGAAAGCCGGGGCTTGCACTACACTCTGGATTACCCAAATACAGATAACAGCAAGCCAGCGCAGAATTCGATCCTGACTCCTGAGTAATCGGTTACCTCGCTTTTAGCAACACCTCGACCCCATGGGCAGCCGTCTCGCAATCGCGTACAGATTTTTCGACGCGCCGTTGTAGCAACAACCCTTTGCTTAAGCCATCTATATCGCGGGACACATATTCATTAAGGTCGTTGCAATTTTTTTCCATAAGTTGCTCTGCCTGAAGAATAGCTTCCTGGTCTTTAGCATCCACATCGCCTTCCTGCAACACCATGACTTCACTGGTCATTTTATTTTGCAAGCGAAACGCGGCCTCAACACGTTTTTCAAACTCTTCACGGGATTGCCCATCGGGGCCATACTTCCCTAGTGAGAAAGGCATACATCCCTGTAACAACGCTGCAATAACAAAAGTAGCAACCCCTATCCAGCGTCTGTCAATAAGCAAATTCTTAGTACCTTTTATTATTTGGCGCGTATTATGAAGCGCAATAGCCATCTTGCCAATAGCCTAGTACAAGATCACGATATGGGCGGGGAAAACCCCAAAAATTCAATAAATCTTTTCCTTGTTTTTATCATTAAAGCATTCTGGGTGTATACTTTCAGCCTGCTTCATACCTATAAAACTCAACAAAATGGGGTCAACACATGGCTGATAAAACTGTTAGCAAATACCTGCTCAACTTGGAGAAGCACTTTGCTAATGACAATCCGGTATTGCTGAACGCTGCTAAAGTGTTCCACGAACTCGATCAAGTTGAATATGACTTGGGGTTGATTGAGAGCGAAGAAACTACCGCCAGCAAATACTCTTGGTGGCCTGTTATTAGCCTGATTGGCGGCAATTCCACGGCTAAATCACGATTTCTCAACAGCTATTTAAGTACGGATCAATTACTTTCTGGCATTCAGGCATCCAGCCACAAATTTACCGTACTCCTAAATAGCAATCAAGCTACCCCAGCGACTTTACCGGGGACAGCACTGGATGTCGACCATCGTTATCCGTTTTATCAGATCAGCGAAAAAATCGAACAACTACAGGAAGGTGAAGGCCGCCGCATCAACTCGTATCTGGAATTAAAAACCATTAATAGCAACCGCTTAAAAGGCAAGTTGTTTATTGATGCGCCGAATATAAGCGCAACAACGGCTACCCCAGTCACCTCGATGTTAACGACCCATATCCTCGAAAATTCTGATCTAGTCCTCGTGTTTTGTGACGTTTTCGAAACATCAACGACCTTAATGAACGAACTGGTTAAAGAAATTACCTCGCACCAGGACACCAATAAATTCATTTACCTTATTGATGCACCAGAAGCGACTTTTTACCCTACTAAAAGCAGCGAGATTATCTCCTCCTGGCAACGCAGATTGGCTGATATAGGCCTTAATACAGGGCAGTTTATCTTGCTACCTAACCAGGAACACAGCGTTAACGCGCAAAATACCCCGCAATTTACCGAGATTGATCTGCGTCTAGCCAATGTAGAACATGATCGTTCATACCGAATTCTATACACCTTGGAAAAAAGCATTCATGAAATTGAAAATACCGTCGTTCCTGAGGTTAAAGAGGGCATAGACCTGTGGAAAGAACGGGTTAACATGTCCAGCCTTATCATCCTTGGCTCCATAGCGGCGCTGATTGTGTTTGCGGAATTGCAAATTGGCGTGCTTGACCTGCTGATTGACCCCATTATTGGACCTATAGCCATCCTGGTTATCATTACTATCATGCTCCCCTCGCACTTGATAATGAGTAAGCTGCAAGCTAAATTCATCGTTAAAAAACTTAACATTCGCCAGAAAGAACTGCATTTGCTGGAAAATCTGGGTGAAATGTTCGAATCGAACCTGACCTTTTCACGGATGTTGCTTAACTTTTCGGAACCTGCCGGTTGGAACAAAAAAAACAAGGCGAGATTAACCCAGCTCTCCGATAAAGCCAAAGACTTGGTCCAGGCACTGAATGATAGTTTCAGCACTTACAATGACAGAAAATCAAATTCTCCCGATTAATTAACTCGATACGGCCTTATTACTGCCTCGTTCTAAGCGATTATGGATGACATAAGAGAATACTTAGCACTATGCTGGTTGAATAATGATCCCTTGGAACTACCGAGATCAGTCGGTTTGTTCAAAAAAAATCTGCTGATTTATTTTGTTATCGGCTATTTGTTGCAAGCCAACATGATTGATGACCCTCTGGAGTCATTTGTAGAAATCAGCTTACAAACCTTGTTCATGCTGATTTTTATTGGCATCATACTGTCCCTGAACAAAACACTTTACATTTATGTGCAAGTCACGACTGGGGTCATGTTTAGTGCAAATTTAATCTCAGTCTTTGTCATACCCGTTATGGTGTGGTTGACAGTTTCGGAAGATATTTACAGTTATTACTTATTTTTCCTATTGTTGGCTTGGTATTACGCGATAATTTCTTACATCTTCAAATGCACCTTGCTTATCAATATCCCAGCCAGCATGGTGTTAGCCTTATTATATTTTATAGCCACGTTTTTGGGCGCTTTTGCCCTTGGGCAGCTTCTCTAAGCAACCCATCAAACCCCCACCATGCTAGAATTTTTCTATGCAATGCGTCAAATTACAGTACACCCTAGAAGACTCGATTAAAAAATCGCGCTTTATTGGCTTGCTTATCCCTTGTCTGAGTGAAAGTGAGGCCAGCGATAGCCTCAAGCAGTGTCATCTCGATCACCCTAATGCCAGTCATATTGTTTTTGCTTACCGCATCAAAACCGCTAACGGCTTTATCAGTCGATATAACGATGCGGGCGAACCTAGCGGGACAGCCGGAAGACCGATTTTCCAGCATTTGGAAGGCAAGGATTTGATAAATGTCTTGCTAGTCGTGATCCGATACTTTGGCGGCATCAAGCTGGGGGCAGGAGGATTGACCCGCGCCTACAGCAATACCGCCAAACGGGTCATCGAAAGCGCAGAGTTAAACCCTTATATTGAACGGGTGAAACGTCGGTTGACGCTGGATTACAAACAACTACCTACGTTTGAACATCAACTCAAAAAACTGGATGGTGACATTATCAATCAAAATTTTGCCGAGCAAATTCACCTCACCATTCAGTTGCCAAAAGATAATCTCATGGCATTGTCAGAGGTCTTTAGCGGATTGCTTGCGCTATAAGCCTCATGTCCTTTCAAAAAAATTCTTGTAAGTCACATACATAAATGTCGAGGTCAGCACATATAAAACGGGGGTCAACCACGGTGTAATTTCGGCACACAAAATGGCTTCAACCACCAAAAATGCCAACATTTTATAGTACGCTTGCTTTTGCTTTGCAGACTCTTGCCTACCTACCTCTTTCGCTTGACTCCAACTATAATCCTTAAATAACATCAAAGGATAGCTGTACCAACTGGCAAAGGTGGCAAGCATCAATAAGGTAAAAATCAAGGAGATATTGGCGTAGCCATACAGCCAGATAGCTAGTTCACGACTGTCTCTGCCTCTTAGGTTTTGGGATTTGTATTGCCAATCGAAGAAAAAATAGCTGATCATCTCAGCTTGACCATTGAGAATATTGGCTAGCGCAGAGAATATAAACCAGCACAGGACAATCATAAGCCCCATGATAATAGCTAAGGGCAAACTTTTCTTAATGGCCCATACAAACCCGACTGAACCGGTATCCGAATGTTTCATATCGATATATTTTGCTATACCGACACCCACGAACAAGGTAACGACAGCAGAAAAAATCCCCAGCGCGTAAGAAACCCTACCGACGCATAAGATAAGCGCGACAAACAGGGTATAAGCCACCCAAATCCAGGCATCACGCCGAATAAACAATAAGGATTTCCGTAACCAATCGCTAAATTTAGTTTTGTTGTATATGCTCACAATGTAATCCTGCTAATTCCGACGGCTTTACGTAACTCCTGGATAAAAGGACTGCTGATTGCCCGCGCTTTTCTCGCGCCTTCCAGCAATTGTTCTTCAATATGATCGGGTCTTTCCATCAAGGCATTGTAACGCTCCCGTGCCGGCGCAATCTGCTCATTAACATGTTCAAACAAAACCTGCTTCATTTCACCCCAGCCTATACCTTCTGCATAGCGTATACGGATTTGCTCAACTTCATCCGTCGTAGCAAAGGACTGATAAATGCTGAACAAGGTGCAACTGTCAGTTTGTTTGGGTTCGCCTGGTTCCAATGAATTCGTTTTGATCTTGTTAATCAATTTCCTCAGCTTCTTTTCAGGCTCAAATAAGGGGATTGTGTTGTTGTAACTTTTGCTCATTTTTCGCCCATCAAGACCTGACAAGGTCGCACCCTTCTCGTCTAGTACGGCTTCGGGTAGCGTGAAATGTTCGCCATAGATATGGTTGAATCGCCCCGCTATATCCCTAGCCATTTCAATATGTTGAACTTGATCCCTGCCGACGGGGACTTTATTGGCGTTAAACATCAGAATGTCAGCCGCCATCAAGATAGGGTAACTGAACAAGCCCATCGTAATACCTTTGTCGGGATCTTGCTCGCCACCTTGTTCGTTGTCGGCAACGGCGGCTTTGTAAGCATGAGACCTGTTCATCAAGCCCTTAGCCGTCACGCAAGTCAACATCCAGGTCAATTCCAGAATTTCTGGCACGTCTGATTGGCGATAAAAAACGGCATTGTTCATATCTAAGCCCAACGCCAACCACGTTGCCGCAATTTCTAAGCTGGATCGCCGCACCCGCTCCGGCTCTTGGCATTTAATTAAGGCATGGTAATCTGCCAAAAAGTAAAAAGGTTGTGAGTTTTGGTCTTTACTGGCTGCGATGGCGGGTCTTATTGCCCCGACATAATTGCCCAAATGTGGGGTTCCAGTGGTGGTAATGCCTGTTAAAACGATTGCTTTGCTCATGATTTATTTCTTTGATGAATTGTTCTTATTATTCTATCAGCCAGATGAAAATCTGTTTAAACAATGACTGAGTTCAAGTTTAACAGCTTATTCACCCGTGTCTATGCCCCACTATTTCAATTCTGGTTGGTCATGCAAAAGCTGCTGCCTGAATGCTTCGATGACCTGTTCATTATCGCGGTCACTCCTAGCAATCGACACCTTGATTTCTCTAATGACTTGCATCGGTGCGGAAGACAGAAACACAATCCGATCAGCCAACGTAATCGCCTCGCGCAAGTCATGAGTAACAAACAGCACAGTATGCGGACGTTGCTGCCATAAGTTTATCAACAAACCTCTGACCTGCCTTGCAGTCGGTGCATCCAGGGACACAAACGGCTCATCCATTAATAGCACATCGGGATTATTCGCAAAAGCGCGGATAATCGCCACCCGTCGACTCATACCCAGAGAAAGGCTTTCAGGGTAAACGTGCTGAAATTGGGCAAGCTGCATCACTTCCAGCAAGGCATCAATATTTTCTGAAGAAGCATTATCCTCGATTGCCAGTTCAATATTTTCCTTAACAGTGCGCCAAGGCAAAAGCCGTGGATTTTGAAAAACATAGCCGATTTTTGGCTGCGTTTGCACCTCGCCAACGTTGATTTCCCCGTCATAATCACGGTCAAGACCAGCGACAATATTCAATAAGGTGGTTTTACCACAGCCAGACGGCCCAACCAAACAGACAAATTCATTAGCATTGACAGCCAATTTAAAATTAGCTATCGCTAAATGCTGTCCGGCACGACCTTTAGCAGGATAGGTTTTGCTTTTAATGTTGATTGCTATCATAATCAATTAACGCCGCCAGCGTTGCGCCTTGATGTCTAAGGGTTTTAAAACCATCAGCTCCAGTAATTGAATAATGGCAACAAAGGCAATGGTATAAGCCAGAAGACTGGCAACGTCAAAGAGCTGAAAAAATGAATACAATTGGAAGCCTACGCCATTACTTCGTCCCAGCAACTCGACGACCAGGATGATTTTCCAGACCAACGCCAATCCCGTCCGGGTTGCAGCCATCATGTACGGGTACAATTGCGGCCAGACGACGTGCAGCAATGTTTTACGTCTGCCAAAACGATAACACCGCGCCATTTCCAGTAAATCCTGATCCAAAGCGCGAGCGCCTTCCCTGATGGTGACAATCACATTAGGTAATTTGTTGATAACCACCGCCAAAATCGCCGCTACTTCGGTCAACCCAAACCAGACATAACACAAAATAATGGTAACCAGCGCCGGAATGTTTAGAAAAATAACCAGCCAGTTATCGAAGAAGCTATCTAACTGTTTATTACGCCCCAGCACTATGCCGATGGCACAACCCAGCAGCATCGCAATACTGAAACTGACAACCAGCCTAAGCAACGTAACTCCCAGATGATAGGGAATTTGCCAACTTAAGCAGCCTTGCCATAAAACGTTGCCGACAACTATTGGAGTAGGTAAGTTATTGCTGTTGAGGCAAGTAGCCAGTACTTGCCAGAGCAGCAACAAAGCCAGTAATGACAATCCTGGCAGGATGTTTTTCAAGCTTATCAACACGGTTTCAATCTTGTGACCAAAATGTTCCCGGTTGCAGGTCTTCGGATTTTCCGGTTAACTGGTTATTACTGACTTTCCGTAGCAGCATGTATATCCGTTCAGCCGCTTGTTTTTCTGGGACTCCCCATTCCGTTACATTACCTTCACAATAACGCTGGCGCAGTTTGGTTTGCGTGGCGGCATCATCGGTTTGGGTTAAAGGGATAATTTTTTTCCAATCAGCTTCTGACGAGCATAATAATTGTTTCGCTTTTTTGCTGGCTTCAATAAATGCGTACAGCGCAACTTTATGACCGTCCGCCCAACTTTGTTTAAACACATAACCTAATGCTGGGACATGTTCTTGAATACCTAAGCCTTTCAATATTTCTTTACCGTCAATAAGTTGTCGGTAGCCCTGCGCTTCAAGCTTGGCACTAAAATGCCAATAATTAAGCGCCGCATCGACACGACTTTGTTTAAGTTGCTCGTTAATCAGTGGTGGCGCACCAAACACCTTTTCCACCGAAGCATTCAAATCCAGTTGCTCTTGTTGTACCAATGCTTGTAACAACAGCCAATTTTTATCCAGCTCTCCCCCTGCAATCCCTAAACGTTTGCCTTTGAGGTCTTTAATCGCGTGAATGGCGCTGTTTTCCGGCACCATCAAAGCACCCGAAGTCGTTGAATAAGGATAAAACGTGAAATCAGCACCATCAGACCGCAGCCTTGACACCCAAATCCAATCGGAAACGATGATGTCAACCGCGCCAGACTGCAAAGCAATTTTCCCCGCCTCTGTTGTGGTAACTGGATGCATTTCCACTTGAAAATCAAGGTCTTTAGCCTGATCCTGTAAAACAGACAATTCCCAAGCCAAAGTACCCGTCGCCTGAACGCCAATGCGAATAGTCGTTTTATCCGAGGCAAAACTATTAAACGCTAAAAAACAAAATCCAAGCAATAAAACATAAGCTTTCATGAGATGACTAAAGTATCGATTAATTCAAAGCCTTATTCTATCCGTACACTCGCACTTAAGCGAAAATGTTTCGATAGCCTTATAATCATACGTCGATGAAAGCAGCTTCATTGGGTGGATTGCGACTGCATGGATGCAGGAAAATAGGGCAACGCATATAGCGATTGCGGTGGCCCTCCAATCTACGTGCTGTTTTTATACATAGCATGGACTAAATGACAGAATGATTTTAGAATAAAAAACAGGTAGCTTTATATAGATTTGCCTCGAATCCGGCGCTAGATAAACGGCGTAAACAACCATAAAGCTTACTAAATTAATTTACGCAATAAACTTACGACAGAGACTTTAACATGATGAAAGCAATCAAAATTCTGCTTACGACAGCGGTATTAAGTTTTATTTTTTCCAACGCTATTGCTATCGGGATGCAAGGAACTTCCGACGTAAAAAAATCGATAGACCAAACGATTGAACATCTGGAAAAGGCCATTGCCGCCTTTGATAAAGGCGAAGACCAAAAAGTGGTTGCCGAGAGGTTGATGGAAGCAAAACAAGTGCAAAAATCGATTTCAAGTTCCAATGCCACACTTTCGATGATTAAATCGAAAGCCACTCAAAAACTGGGACAAGCCCGTAGCAGCTTTAACGATAGCGATTTAATAGGTGGTGGCGCAGCCATGAAAGAAGCGTTAGCCAACTTTAAGGAGCTTAAAAAAAAATATAATGCGGCGTACTGATCTATGGAGTCTTGATCGCTGGGGTTCGCACCTCACCTCAACCTACCGTGACACTAAGAGTTTATTATGCAAAAACTTCTAATAGAACAGTGCTTTGAAAAAATTCAAACCATCTATGACCAACCCAGTATCAGTTGGGAAGAAGAATGCGTTAGGTTTTCATTAAACGAAAACGAGCCGACAACGTGGCAATTAACCGTTTGGCAAGACGGCGTTCTACCTGAGCAGATATTTGCCATAGTAGACTATCTTGAACGCAAAATTGAACAATTTTTACTAGCTATGCAACTCATGGATAACGAAAGAATGCGAAGGAGGGGTGACATCACGATTAAATACTTTGCACAAGATGCACAGGAATTTCAGATTTCAAAGCGCTTTCCAGAAATAGTGGACAGCATACAAAAACATGAGCGTGGGGAACAATGGGGTTTTCTACGTGGGGGTACTTTCAGAACGGAAGCTAGGATGTTATGGGCTAACAGTCCCGTAGCATTCCCCTCAACCTTACCCCAGATTTCATTAAAGTTTCAAAGACTTATTAATATTTTTTCTTCGGCACAAGATTTTTCCGGACCCTATCGCGAGGAGCATCAATTACGTAACTATTGGTTAATATTGGAAGAATTGGAAAAAGACCATGCACCAAAACCGAGCGCCTACGATGACTTAAAGAAAGTAAGAAACTTCATTATTCATTCTACGTGCAGTAATCCTGAAACAATCGCTTTTATTCAAGCTAATTTCCCAGAAGCCATAGTTAATAAAAATGGCGAATACGCCCAATTTGATAGAACCAAAGATTCTCATATCAAATTTATCTCTACATATCGCGATCAAGCCTATTTTTGGGCAAAAGAGTAGTTGGTGCTGGTAAGTAAGCAACAATTATTTCTGAATTAAAGCCATGCTCGTCAATACATTCGATCAGCTTAACTTAAAATTTTAAAAAGCAGAAGCAATAACTTGAGAGGCTGAGAAATTTAACAGCCTAATCCCTAAAATTTTCAAACTGCAAGGGCATTTCCAGCTTTTCTTCCCTTAGCATCTGGATGACTTCTTGCAAATCATCGCGTTTTTTTCCGGTAACCCTGACTTGATCGCCTTGGATGGCAGCCTGTACTTTCAGCTTTTTGTCTTTTATCAATTTAACGATTTTTTTGGCAAACGCACTATCCAAACCTTGCTTCAATGTGATTTCCTGGCGCATGAGCTTACCGCTACCTTTGGCATCACCCACTTCCATACAGGCTATATCCACACCTCGGCGGCTCAGTTTCGCACACGCTATACTGAACATTTGCTGGAGCTGAAAAGTGGACTCGGAGATCATGATGACTTTGCCTTCTGTCAACTCAAAGCTGGAATCGGTACCTTTAAAATCAAAGCGGGTGCCGACTTCCTTGCTGGCTTGGTCGATTGCGTTTTTAACTTCGTGGGGATCGAACTCAGAAATAATATCAAATGATGGCATGGCTAAGATTGTGGGGTTAGTTAACGTTAATTTGTCTTTCTGCTGCTTTCATATCAGCAATTGCTTGGATTCGCAATCGTCGAATTGCTTCACCGATTTGTGAGCCTTGTAGATCATTATTCATCACTGTGGCAGTCTCGACTGAAGCAGCAGCTTTCGCGGCTTTAAGCATATAAGCGGCTTGCGGATAGGGTTTATTCTCTAATCCCGTGCGACCTTTGGCATCTGCTTCACAAGCCAACAAAAATTCAGGAAACTGATTGTGCTGTTTAAATACGCCTAATGTGTTTAACAGGTCAACCAATGTTGAAGTTTTCAATTCCGTCACTTTATGGCAATGGGTATGATATTCCATAACGTGCTGCGCCAATGATTTGAATGCGTTAGGTATGCGTAAGCGGTCACACAAGGCTATTAGCACAGGCAGGCCTTTGTTTTCATGTCCGTAATGATGGGGCAAGTTGTCCTTGGGTGACAATGCCTTACCCAGATCATGCACTAAAGCGGCAAACCTGACTTCTGGCTTGGTGGATAACAACGCGGCTTGTTCCAAGCACATCAAGGCATGTACGCCAGCATCTATTTCTGGATGGTATTTTGCTGGTTGCGGTATTCCAAATAGCTTGTAAATTTCGGGAAATATAATTTCCAATGCTCCACAATCCATCAAGGTATAAAAAAACGCGGAAGGTGACGTTTCATTTAGCGCTTTGAACAACTCTGCCCAAACCCGCTCTGGCACAAGGTGATCGACTTCTCCGGCAATGACCATCGCTTGCATCAATACTTGCGTGTCCTGAGCCAGCTTAAATCCTAAATGATGATAACGGGCTGCGAACCGAGCCACACGGAGTATACGAACGGGATCTTCCGCAAAAGCGGGCGAGACGTGCCGAAAAAGCCGCTTATCCAGGTCTTCACGACCACCGTAAGGGTCGATAATATCACCCTCTGATGTCATAGCAAGGGCATTAATTGTTAAATCCCGCCGCTGTAAGTCCTGCTCCAAGGTAACATCAACATCCGCATGGACAATAAAGCCCTTGTAACCCGGCGCGGTTTTACGCTCCGTTCTCGCCAGTGCATATTCCTCATGGGTATCTGGATGCAGGAAGACCGGAAAATCCTTGCCTACCGCACGAAAGCCTTGCTTAATCATGGATTCCGGCGTCTGCCCAACCACGACCCAATCGCGCTCTTTTACCGGATAACCGAGGAGTTGGTCACGCACAGCTCCGCCAACGAGGTATTTTTCCATTGAATTAATAAGTAATTTTGAGGACGTTTAGGATAGCATAAACCACCCCAAAAACGCATAATGACAACCTGTTGTGAATTTGCAGCTTAGTAGATTAAGGAGAGTAGTTTGATAGGCATTATCTTTGCCAGTTTATTGTTAGGAATGGTGTCGGGCTTATTGGCTGGGCTTTTCGGCATAGGAGGGGGGATGGTCATCGTTCCTGTGCTGGTGTTTCTATTTACGGCACATGGACTGCCTGCCGAACTGGTCATGATTATGGCAATCGCAACCTCATTGGCTACCATCATCCTTACCGCCATCTCTTCCGTACTGGCTCATCACCAATTAGGTTCTGTGCTCTGGGATAAGGTAGTTAAGTTAGTCCCTGGGATTATCTTGGGAGCAGTCGTCGGTGCTGCCATTGCCGGATATATAAACGCTGGATTCTTAAAGGTTATTTTTATCATCTTTTTGCTGTATGTAGGCATACAAATGACCTTAGAAATACAACCTAAAACAGGTTCCGCCGATTATTCCAAGCAGATTGATTTTAGGGTGGCGGGGGCAATAGGGCTGCTATCATCGTTACTAGGTATTGGCGGGGGAACGTTAACCGTACCCTATTTAGTGCATTGCCGATACCCGATGCGGAATGCGGTCGCTATTGCCAGTGCCTGTGGTCTACCGATAGCCGTCGCTGGCACAATAAGCTACATGGTTTTGGGCATGAACGCCCCCAACTTACCAACGGGGAGCTTCGGTTATGTGTATTTGCCGTCTTTCTTCGGGGTTGCATTAGGGAGTATTTTTACCGCACCATTTGGCGCGAAGCTTGCGCACAAACTACCTGCACAACAAATAAAACGCTATTTTTCGTTGTTGATTTTTATTTTGGCAGTCAAGTTGATGTGGTATTGAGTTTAGGTTTAATCGCTATCACGTTTTATTGAGTTGGACCTCATACTAGCAACCTTACCGCCCAGCAATCTTTTGCATCACTAACCCTTAGTTGATGTCCACTTGGTTTTGGCCTGTCCACCGTCCGCGGCCCTGTTCTGCGGTTTTCCTTCGGGCATAAAAAAACCCAAGGCGTTTGGGCCTTGGGTTTGGGTATGGCGCTTGGCAATTCCCTACTTTCACATGGCAAACTGCCACACTATCATCGGCGCTAAACGGTTTCACTTCCGAGTTCGGGATGGGATCGGGTGGTTCACGCTCGCTATGGTCACCAAGCAATTCGGTGTCAAAAGCAGGCTCAAGGCTCAAGGCTCAATAAAATTGTCGCCCTCTTTTGCCTTTGTCCTGCTTTCTTTCGCTTCGGCCTTCCTGCTTCGGCTTTTCATCTTTCAGCCTGCTCTTCCAGCAGGCTGTCTTGTTTCGCAGGTCTTTGTACGGCGCTGTTGCTGCTTTTGCCCTGTGCCTTTTTTGACCTGCTTTCATGGAAATCTGTACGTTCTTTTCTCTCGCTTTGGCGTTGCACAAGTTCGATCAATCAGGTCAGCGGTTTTTCAACAACTGCTCTGGCCTCCGTCTTCTGTGCCCAGTCTTCTGATACCCAAGCTCATTGGGTGTTATAGGGTCAAGCCTCACGGGCAATTAGTACACGTTAGCTGCACGCATTACTGCGCTTCCACACCGCGCCTATCAACGTCGTGGTCTCCGACGGCCCTTCAGGGGGCTTCAAGCCCCAGTGAGAACTCATCTTGGGAGGGGCTTCCCGCTTAGATGCTTTCAGCGGTTATCCTGTCCGCACGTAGCTACCCAGCAATGCCGTTGGCACGACAACTGGAACACCAGCGGTGCGTCCACTCCGGTCCTCTCGTACTAGGAGCAGCTTCCCTCAAATCTCAAACGCCCATGGCAGATAGGGACCGAACTGTCTCACGACGTTCTGAACCCAGCTCGCGTACCACTTTAAATGGCGAACAGCCATACCCTTGGGACCTGCTTCAGCCCCAGGATGTGATGAGCCGACATCGAGGTGCCAAACACCGCCGTCGATATGAACTCTTGGGCGGTATCAGCCTGTTATCCCCGGAGTACCTTTTATCCGTTGAGCGATGGCCCTTCCATACAGAACCACCGGATCACTATGACCTACTTTCGTACCTGCTCGACTTGTCCGTCTCGCAGTCAAGCACCCTTATGCCATTGCACTCATCGCCTGATTTCCGACCAGGCTGAGGGTACCTTCGTGCTCCTCCGTTACTCTTTAGGAGGAGACCGCCCCAGTCAAACTACCCACCAGACACTGTCCCCAATCCAGATAATGGACCTAGGTTAGAACTCCGAACAAACCAGGGTGGTATTTCAAGGTTGGCTCCACAAGCACTGGCGTGCCTGCTTCAAAGCCTCCCACCTATCCTACACAAATCGGTTCAAAGTCCAGTGTCAAGCTATAGTAAAGGTGCACGGGGTCTTTCCGTCTAGCCACGGGTATACGGCATCTTCACCGCAATTTCAATTTCACTGAGTCTCGGCTGGAGACAGTGTGGCCATCGTTACGCCATTCGTGCAGGTCGGAACTTACCCGACAAGGAATTTCGCTACCTTAGGACCGTTATAGTTACGGCCGCCGTTTACTGGGGCTTCGATCAAGAGCTTCTCCGAAGATGACCCCATCAATTAACCTTCCAGCACCGGGCAGGCGTCACACCCTATACTTCCTCTTTCGAGTTCGCAGAGTGCTATGTTTTTGCTAAACAGTCGCAGCCACCAATTTTTTGCAACCCCCGTCAGCTCCATCCGCAAGGGACTTCACCTACCAGGGGCATACCTTCTCCCGAAGTTACGGTATCATTTTGCCTAGTTCCTTCAGCCGAGTTCTCTCAAGCGCCTTAGAATTCTCATCCCACCCACCTGTGTCGGTTTGGGGTACGGCCACTTGTCACCTGGTGCTTAGAGGTTTTTCTTGGAAGCATGGCATCCATCACTTCATGGTATCCGAAGATACCATCCGTCATCACGCCTCAGGATTGACCCCCCGGATTTGCCTAAGGGGCCTCCCTACACGCTTAAACTGCCACTTCCAACCGACAGCTGATGTAGCCTTCTCCGTCACCCCATCGCAGTAACAACCGGTACAGGAATATTAACCTGTTTGCCATCGACTACGCCTTTCGGCCTCGCCTTAGGTACCGACTAACCCTGCGTCGATTAGCGTTGCGCAGGAAACCTTGGGTTTTCGGCGTGCGGGTTTTTCACCCGCATTATCGTTACTCATGTCAGCATTCGCACTTCTGATACCTCCAGCGCACTTCTCAATGCACCTTCACAGGCCTACAGAACGCTCCTCTACCGCTCAACTTACGTTGAACCCGTAGCTTCGGTACTATGCTTAGCCCCGGTAAATCTTCCGCGCAGACCGACTCGACCAGTGAGCTATTACGCTTTCTTTAAAGGATGGCTGCT
>NZ_JBEBKJ010000009.1:0-71841 GCF_040079455.1 Methyloglobulus sp.
TTCTTCAACACCACAATGTTTACAGATTGCCATAGCCGCGCCTCCTTTGGATTAAGGAAGTTACTATAGCCAAAATGTATCTTTATGTAAACACTCTCAGTGAGTTAATTGGATTATTAGGATATGCGGTATCCTCTGCCACGTAAGGTTTCAATAGGCTTACGACTGCCATCGGGATCTAGTTTTTTTCGTAAGCGACCAATGAAAACTTCAATAACGTTGCTGTCACGGTCAAATTCCTCATCATAAATATGCGATGTCAAAACGGTTCTTGTAATCAGTTCGCCCTTGCGGAACATTAAATATTCCAGCACCTTATACTCGTACGCAGTTAACTCCAGTTTTTCGCCTGAAACCAAAACTTCCTGAGTTAACGTGTTCAATGCAATATTATCATGTGTCAGCACGGGGTGCGCTTGTCCTGCTGATCGGCGAATGAGGGCATTGATCCTTGCCAACAGCTCTTCATAATGAAATGGTTTAACGAGGTAGTCATCGGCACCTGCTTCCAAGCCTTCTACTTTTTCTTGCCAGCGGCTGCGGGCGGTTAAGATAAGAATAGGTAGTTTAACTTTATCTTCTCTTAGCCGTTTGATAAGCTCAATGCCTGAAAAATCGGGCAAACCAAGGTCAATAACTGCTGCATCAATAGGGTATTCTTTGCCCATGTAGTAGCCATCTTTACCTGTGTTAGCCGTATCGACAGCAAAACCTTTATCTTCCAGATATTGATGAATTTGTTTGCAGAGTGTTATTTCGTCTTCAACTACAAGAATTCGCATGGTTTCTCCTTAGTGAAAACCGTCAACTAATCGACGCGCCTGTTTCTGCGTCGATTTTATAATGCTGTATACGGCCATCTGGGGTTAGTACCTTGATGATGTGGACTTCTCTGCCATCAATAATCTCAGTCGTTGCGCCTAATACCCGCTTATTGCTTTCCCTGAGAATTTGTCGGGTTGCTTCATCCAGGCTCACCCGTGCGACGTTAAGATTCTCGGAGGCATGGCACACACTGGATAAGACTATTAATATCAGTAATTTAATCAGTATGTTCATAAGTACACTGTTAAAGTCATCGGTTTATTTTTTCTGAAATATATCTCGAATGTTCTGATAGCTTTTAAATCAGGCGAGGCTAGTGTAGCCGAATACCCTGAATGCAGACTGAACTTTAGTGGAATCAATTTCCTTAGTGTAACGACCATTCCCGCACCAAATTACTGATGCCTGCTCCAAAAGATGCGCCCAGCTTACCCGCTATGCGGTCAACCAATCGTTCTTGTTGGGTGAAATCGACTAATGTTTCTGCGCCGATAATGTCTTTGGCGACATGATCTTGCGTCCCCATCGCATCAATAATGCCCAGCTTAACGCTTTCTTCACCTGTCCAAACTAAGCCTGAAAACATATCAGGCGTTTCTTTAAGGCGAGCGCCTCTGCCGGATTTAACTGCACCTATAAATTGCTGATGAACTTGGTTGATTAAGTTCTGCATGTACTGGTTTTCATCGGGTTTGGCGGGGGAGAAGGGATCCAATATCGCTTTGTGTGCGCCAGCAGTTATTAGACGGCGTTCTACACCCAGTTTTTGCATGGTTTCAACAAAGCCAAAGCCATCCATTATTACGCCGATAGAACCCACAAGACTGGCGGGGCTGGCATAGATTTTGTCAGTTGCAGCAACTATGTAATAACAACCGGACGCGCAAATATCGCTGACGACGGCGTGTATAGGTAGACTAGGATGTTCTTTTTTTATCTTCTTGATTTCATCGTACACATAAGCTGATTGCACGGGACTGCCACCGGGCGAGTTGGCATTTATAATGATGCCTTTGGTATTTTTGTCTTTCACCGCATTTCTGAGGCTTTCAATAATGCTGTCTGCATTGGCATTTTGACCTTCTGCGATTATGCCCACTAAGTCGATCACGGCAGTATGTCCTTTTCCGCCTATTCCCATGTCCTTTTTGAATTTGGGATATAGGGTAACAGCGAGGATTGCCAGTAAATATCCAAACATCAGTAGCTTAAAAAATATCCCCCAGCGCCGTGACCTTCTTTGTTCGGTGACGGCAGCAAAGGCCAGTTTTTCGACGAGTTCGCGTTCCCAGCCGACTTTGCCAGATGAGGTCGAGTTAACTTGATTGTCTGATTGGTTGTCCATCAATTTACCTTAAGAAATAAAAGTCAGTAATTCCGTTGCTTGCTGCAAGCATAGCAAAGGATCATATTGTTGTAGGGATTCTCGGCTGTTTGCACCGCAGGCAACGCCGACTGAAGGCACATTGGCGTTACGTGCCATTTGCAGGTCGTGGATGGAGTCGCCAACCATCAAGGTACGATCAGCCGTTGCTTGAGTATGGTGCATGATTTCATGCAACATTTTTGGGTTGGGTTTTGATGCGGTTTCATCAGCACAGCGGGTAATGTTGAAGATGCTTTCCGTGCCTGTGGCTGCCAATGCGTGCGTCAAACCCGCCCTGGTTTTGCCCGTGGCGACGGCAAGTTGATAGCCTGACTCTTTCAAATGTATCAACATGTCATAAATGCCGGGGAAAAAATCATCCTGAGTAAGTTGTTTGGAGAAATAGGTCTGACTATAACTGGCGACTAATTTATGATTGGTAGCGGTATCAGCATTGGGATATAAAGCCTGCACTGCATTTTCTATGGATAAACCTATCGTATCTTTGGCGGCTTGTGGCTCAGGAATTACGTAACCGCATTGTTCCCCTGCTTTTTGTAGGCAATGGACTATCCAATCAATGGTATTGACCAAGGTGCCATCCCAGTCAAATACAATTACATCAAATCGGTTCTTCATTTTTAGTAAAATCAATAAATTGTTGTGGTAATGGAGCGGATATTTTTACAATTTCGCCTGAAACGGGGTGTTTAAATTGTAAAGTTTCTGCATGCAGAAACATTTTTTTATAGCCCCGATTTTTAAAGACTTTGTTGACATCATCAAAACCATAACGGTCATCGCCAATAATCGGGTGGCTTAGATAAGCGGCATGGACGCGGATTTGATGGGTTCGTCCGGTTTTAGGAGAGACTTCGACCAGAGTTGCATCTTTAAACAGCTTTAACCGACGGAATAAAGTTTCAGATGCTTTTCCCGCTTGGCTGATAACCACCATCCGTTCGCCGCCTTTGCTGACATTTTTTAACAAAGGTTGATCTACAATCAGTTTTTTTCGCGCCCATTGTCCTGACAGCAAGGCTAAATAGGTTTTGGTGACGGTATCATCACGAAATTGCTCATGTAAATGGCGCAAGGCACTGCGTTTTTTGGCGATTAATAAACAGCCGGAAGTGTCTCGATCCAGCCGATGCACTAATTCGAGGAAGCGTTGCTCAGGATTTATTTTTCTGAAGCCTTCGATAATGCCTGAATCAATACCGCTACCGCCATGTACGGCAAAGCCTGACGGTTTGTTAACGACTAATAACGATTCGTCTTCAAACAAGACATTATGTTGCAAGATGTCGGTTAAACCTCGGCTGACGGGCAGATCACCATCAGTATTTTCTGCCATACGCACCGGTGGAATTCGTACAATATCGCCGATAACTAAGCGATATTTCACGTCTACCCGACCTTTATTGACCCTGACTTCACCCTTACGGACTATGCGGTAAATGCGGCTTTTGGGAACGCCTTTCAAGCGGGTAATGAGGAAATTATCTAGCCTTTGCTCGCTATTGTCTTCGGTGATTTCTACCCATTGAACCTGGGGTGTTGGGCTTTGTTGGTCGGTATCCATGGCTTAAATAATACCAGTAGTTTGCCTTAATTGATGGATTAAATTGATGAAAAGCAATAAGGTTGCTATATTAACCTTGCTATAAAGTAAAAAAATAGAAGGCTCTCTAGGGTTTCCATCATGAAACTAGCAAAAAGTGAGTCGGTGAGGAACGAAAGTTATAAAAATAATGTCAAGGCCTCATCCACAAAGAATTTCGGGTTGGTCATTCACCCATGACGAATGAATTATTAAATCCTGTCCAACGACAGATTTTACACTAACGACTGAAAGAACAAATTGCTTAGTTAACCACTACGCGTAGCCATCGTTGATCTCATTACACTACTAAGCCATAAGGCTCACATTAGGGTCGGGATACCAAACAGCAAGTCATTTATGCCTAAAAACCTATAAATGCACATAGGACAACGAAAGCCTAAATTTTGGCGCATTAGCTAGGCGCGACGATTAAACCAGTCTGAATCAGTAAATTCTGATTATTGGAGCAGTACATAAAAAGGAAATAGAATGAAAAGAATGCTTATCAATGCCTCGCAGGCTGAAGAATTGCGGGTGGCTTTGGTAGATGGTCAAAAATTGTATGATTTTGACATAGAAGTACCTTCAAAAGAACAGAAAAAATCCAATATATACAAAGGCATAATCACCCGCGTAGAACCTAGTCTGGAAGCGGCATTTATTAATTATGGCGCCGATAAACACGGATTTTTGCCGTTCAAAGAAATTTCTCCCATCAATCTCAAAGCCCAAGACGAAACCGAAGGTGAGGTGCGCCGTAGCGCTATCAAAGACCATCTTAAGGAGGGTCAGGAAATCATCGTCCAAATCGAAAAGGAAGAGCGGGGCAACAAAGGTGCTGCGCTAACCACCTACATCAGTCTGGCGGGCACTTACTTGGTGCTGATGCCTAACAATCCGAAAGCAGGAGGCATTTCCAGGCGCATAGAAGGCGATACCCGCAACGACATGCGCGAAGTCATGGCAAGCCTTGAAATACCTGAGACGATGGGGCTTATCGTCAGAACGGCAGGTTGCGGTAAAAATGCCGAAGAATTGCAGTGGGACTTAAATTACCTATTGCAATTGTGGGATGCTATCGAACGCTCATCGACAGAACAGGCCGCACCATTCCTGGTTTTTCAGGAAAGCAATGTCATTATTCGCGCCTTACGGGATCATTTGCGGGGCGATATTGATGAAATTCTGATCGATAATGAAGAGTCGTTCAAGCTCGTCCAAAATTTCATGAAGCAGGTCATGCCGCACTTGCTGCCTAAAGCGAAGTTGTATCAGGATGCAGTCCCTCTATTTAATCGCTATCAGATTGAATCGCAAATTGAAATCGCCTATGGTCGGGATGTGTCCTTGCCATCGGGTGGGTCTATCGTTATCGACCATACCGAAGCGTTAACGTCCATCGACATTAACTCGGCACGCGCAACTAAGGGTAGTGATATTGAGGAGACTGCGTTCAATACCAACCTTGAAGCGGCAGATGAAATTGCCAGGCAACTCAGGTTGAGGGATTTAGGTGGCCTGTTTGTTATTGATTTTATTGACATGATGTCCAACAAAAATCAGCGTACGGTTGAAAATCATTTGCGGGATGCCCTGAAAATTGACCGTGCCCGAATTCAAACTGGCAAGATTTCACGTTTCGGATTGTTGGAAATGTCCAGGCAGCGTATGCGGCCATCTTTGGGTGATTCCACCCAAATCACCTGCCCGCGCTGTAAAGGCCAAGGTTCAATCCGTAACGTAGAATCGGTCGCGCTTTCCGTATTGCGCTTGCTCGAAGAAGAAGCCATGAAAAAAGGCACGGAAAAAGTGATCGCGCATTTGTCGATTGAATGTGCCACTTTTCTGTTGAATGAAAAACGCAGTGCGATAGAAAGTATTGAACAGAGATTAAAAGTTGGCATCGTCATTTTGCCTAGCAAACACCTAGAAACTCCCGCTTATGATATTGACCGTATCAGAGAAAAAGAGGGCGGCACTGATGATAAGCCCAGTTATGTGCAAATAAAAGCTGAAGATATTTCGATTCCTGAGTTTGCCCAACAGATAAAACCCAAAAGTGATAGAGCCGTCATCAAAGAATTTTTGCATGACTCACCAGCACCCGCGCCTGTACAAAACAAGAATGAGTCAGCCAGCCTGATTAAACGTTTCTGGCACAAATTGGTTGGCACAAAGCCAGAAAAAGCTAAAACTAAGCCAAATATAAAAGCACAAAATTCTTCGTCCCAGGTTGTTAGAGATGCTGGCGCGGGTGAGGAAAATCGGCAAGCGAGACCGCGTAATAATAGGCGAGGTCAAGGTGCTAACTCGAACCAAACAAGCCAAAATCCAAACCAGAATCCGAACAAAGACGCTAATCCTGGTCGTGGCGCACCAAGAGGACAACAACCGCAACGTAATGCCCGTCCTCCTAGGGGGCAGGAATCAAGGGCAGCAATGCCGCAAGATGCCACGCGGTCACCGAATCCGAATCAAAACCCGAATCGGCGACAAGAACCCATCAAAGATTTCAAACGAAATGTTGCTTCACCTTCTGTGGAAGATATTGATGCCAGCTCGATTGTTAATGTGGCAGAAACAGCAACGCCAACTTTTTTACCTAAGCAAGAAGTCATAAGTGAAAGTGTGGTTATTGCCAACACAGAAGAATCGGTTTCGAGTAATGATGAGCAGAGTTCGCCTCGTTCTGAGAATAAACGAAGTAATTCTAGACGTGGGCCCAATCGCAGAAGACCGCGCAATCCCAATTACAAGAAACCTGATGCTACTGGCGAGGACGGCAATAATGCTGAAGGCGCGACCAGGGAGTTTTCTGGCGAATCTCAGGCAAGTTCTGCACCGTCTTATGCCGCTGAATTCGCCAATCGTCAGGGAAGAGACGGTAGATCGGAGTCTCAAGCGAGTGCTTCAAATACTGCCCCAGAGAATGTCAGCCTAACCGTGACACCTAAACCAGATTCAGCTAATGAATCTTAAGTAGTATTGGATTAAAAAAGGTTTTTGCTAAGCTGGAATAACCACTAGCCTAGGTAATCGATATCATGATCGCAGATTTCTTTCTGGATATTTCGATTTCAGAGCAATGTTTGACCATTATTGATGGCGGTAAGGAAATACGAAGCTATCCTGTTTCCACCGCCAAAAATGGTGCAGGTGAACAGCGTGGAAGCGAGTGTACGCCTATCGGCTGGCATAGCGTCAGGGCAAAAATTGGCTCAGGCCAGCAAATAAATTCGGTGTTTAAAGGCAGGCGACCGACTGGTGAAATCTATAGCAATGAACTGGGCGTGCTTTATCCTCAGCGCGATTGGATATTAACCCGCATTTTGTGGCTAGGTGGCTTGGAACCAGGTAGAAACCGCTACGGAAACGTCGATACTTGCTGGCGATACATCTACATACACGGCACGTCGGATGAAGCGATGATTGGCTCTCCGGCTTCGCATGGCTGTATACGCATGAAAAATATAGACATGTTAGAGCTGTTTGAGTCTGTGGAAACTGGCGTTAAGGTCTACATTCACGAGTAATTATGTATTTGCAAAACCGTGTAACAAAACCAGCCCAAAGACCTCAATGTTCATCTTAAAAAAATAAATGGCACGTATTGTTCTAGGGATCGAATACGACGGTAGTCGTTTTTTCGGCTGGCAGTGGCAAACCAATTTAGCTAGCGTACAAGGTGAATTGGAAAAAGCTTTATCGAAAGTGGCTAATCATCCCGTGACCGTAATTTGTGCGGGCAGGACGGATACTGGCGTTCATGCCTTGGAACAAGTGGTGCATTTTGATGTCAACGTAGAACGTGAACTCGATGCTTGGCTGTTAGGGGGCAACAGTAATCTGCCGGATGCGATACGGATTACTTGGGTTAAGCTAGCAGTAGATGGCTTTCATGCGCGGTATAGTGCTATTGCTCGACTCTATCGTTACGTAATTCTGAATAGGAAGGTCAAGTCGGCGTTGCTAGGCAAACAGACAACGTGGTGCTATCACCTGTTGAATGCCGAGATAATGAATAAAGCCGCACAACACTTGCTTGGCAGTCATGATTTTTCTTCATTCAGGGCGCAAGGCTGTCAATCAAAAAGCCCAGTGCGGATTGTGCATTTTATTGAGGTTTCCCGGGATGGCGACAAAGTTATTATTCATATCTGTGCGAACGCTTTCTTACATCACATGGTCAGAAATATTGCCGGTGTCTTAATAGATATAGGCGTGGGCAAGCAAGCAGAAGATTGGACGCTGGCGCTACTGTCCGCCAAAAAACGGTCTGTTGGCGGCGTAACAGCCCCACCTTATGGCTTGTATTTGGAGTCGGTTTATTATCCTGATTGTTATGGAATTTCAAAGCATCCTGCGTTTCTTAAATTACCGGAAGATGCCAAGCGTTTTAACTAAATCCCCGTTTTGTGGCCTCCTTGCTTGCAATTTACAGTTAATCGAGTAGATTTATTTCTTATAACCTAATACATGATAAATATGACCAATTTTTTATCCTTTCAAATACACGGCGGGGGAATGGGAGGCGGTGTTGCCGCTAACGTCGAGAGCCTACTCGTGTTTATCGAGGGACTTTCAGGCAAAACGCCACCAGAAATGTTTTCTGCAATACTGCCAGGAATTGCGGGGTTGGAAAACATCCATCCCCTGTTTGTACACTACCCCATTGCATTATTTACCGCATTTTTTCTATTTGATTTTTTTGGCACGGTAACCAAAAAAGAAAAATTGCGCTATGTAGCAAGCTGCTTGCTGTATGTGGGTACGATTGCTGCCGCATTTACGGTTGTGGCAGGATTGTTTGCAGCCGATTCTGTCGAGCATGGAGAAGACGTACATGAGATTATGGAGCGTCATGAGCATATTGGCATCGCCGTACTTTCTTTATCACTCTTTCTTTCCGCGTGGCGGTTAAAACAATGGGGATTGCATTCAAAAAGCGGTAATACGATATTTCTTTGTTTGGCCGGATTCCTCTGTGTACTCTTATCATTGGGAGCAGATTTAGGCGGCTTAATGGTTTACCAGTATGGCGTATCTGTCAAAGCCGCATCCACCAACTCAGGAATTAAGCCAGAAGACGCTTCTATGCAGCCGGAGCATAAAAAAGATAATCCTGAATCTAACAATAATGCTGATAACCACAGCGGCCATGAACACGGTGGGCATAACCATGATGGACACAGCCACTCGCATGGTGGCCATCATCACTCTCACTGACGTAATCAGAAACTTTTCATGGTGTCTTTATTTTATACCCATAACGCCCATCTTCCCTGAGTAAGGACAAAGATAGCGATAAGTGCGTTGGTCGTCATGTGGGCTACGACGGCATCACCAAGATGTCCGCGTCTGTAGAGGGCAATGGCATAGCCCATGCCAGCCAATATTCCAGCAAACCAGCGGTCGTGCAACAGCCCAAAAAACAATGAAGAAAGAAGGAAAGATAGCCATGAAAAATGACCTTCGGGTACATTTTCGAAGTCTTTTGCACTCAGCTTACGGATCAAATAACCGCGAAAGGCGAGTTCCTCGACTATCGGAACTATAACAACTGATCCGAACACGCGAAAAACCAACCACACTGCCGCCCATCCACCGCTCAGTTTTTCAAGGCTTTGCAATAAAGCCATTCCGCTGTTGTTATCATTGGGTTCTAGAAGCATCCATATTATAAATACCAAAGTGCCTATCACTGGTGCTTGCCAGCTACATGTCCAAACTAATTTGCTGTAAATTTTACGGTAGCAAAAAAGAACGGCAGTAATAATCCCTATTCTTATGGGGTAGAGGAAGTCAAATCCACTTGAAAAAGCCGATGTTATCATCAAGGCAGCCATTTGAACCAGCAGTGGAACAAGCAAGGCGGTGGCTAGAGAGTTACTGTGTGTATCAATCACAAGCTTGGATGGGTAAGCAGTAAAAAAACGCATTCGGTGTGACAAAGCTATTGCAGCAAGTGAAATCAGGGTAAAGGCTATCCAGCCGGCTTGTGCATGAAAACCCATCCCTGCCACTTCGGGAGAAAAAGAGCTACCGATGGCAATCAGCATAGCGATACGAACTGCGTTGGCTAACCATATTGCCAGCATACCCAAGGGAAAAAGCCATAAGACCTGAGGGAAACGTAAATCTTTGCGAAATAACCAGAGGTAAACAGCCAGAAATACGGCGATAAGGGAGACACCTTCGATGCCCGAACAGGCGTAAGTGACTTCGCCAAAATAAGACACCGTTCCTACCACGGATGACTCAGGCTCATAGATAAGGTCGGAATAGAACCAGCCAAGCAGTTTATGGACGATTTGAAGTGTGAGTCCCGATAAAAAAAACCAAAGATCTTTTTGGGCGAGAGGGGCTTCTTGCCGAGCAAGCATTCCAATTAGCATCCAGGCGCAAATGCCAAGGAGAACGCCAACAAGCAATTCTATGCGTTTTTGACGAATAAGGGTTAACCAAAAATTGCTTGGAGCTAATGCTAATACCCATAGAATGAATGTTGCACTTGCTAACGCAAACCAAGCTGAGAACCAGAGTGCTGTTAGATGGAGAGGATTGGCAGGCTTTTCAAAAATCAGTGAGGTGACTGTTGCGAATGCGGCAAAGCTTAAGAGATGCAGCGTTAGCCAAACTGGCCAGCGGTAGCCTTGCGACTGCATGAATAACTGGTCAAAGACTGTTTTGTAATGTGGAGTAAGGATGACGAAGCAAGCACCAACCACCCAAAGTGCTACCTGCCAGTAATCTTTGGAGAAATCAAATAACCACGCCGACAGGCTATTGTTATAGTAAAGTAGGACGGGAACTTCATAACATGCTGTTATTGCAGTGATTTCAATGGACAGAATCGCTACTAAAAAGAGGTGTCGAAATGTTGACCTATCCAAGATTGTTGGTATGTGAATGCTTTTCAAGAATTAAGGAAACTAATCGTAATGTGAAAAAAATTCCTCTAAAAGCAAAAAGCCGAATCAGTTCTTAATAGTCTGATTCGGCCTTTATGTGTGGCATGGAGCAATTTTAAGAACGTCGAGATCTAGACCTTTCGCCTACTAATAATAAAGCACCTGCAAGCAGTGCAATCGCGCTGGTTCCAGATGCAATAGATATTTCTGGAAATTTAGGACGTTTGCCAGATATTTCTCGGACTTCAGTACGATGCCCGCCCTTGTCCTTACCTTTATCCTTATCAGCCATTGCAATATTCGATGCGAGCAATAAGCCCACTGCAATGGCTGTAAATGTCAGTTGTATTTTCATGTTCGCTAACCTCAAGTTTTGTAATCAACAGCACAGATCAAAAATTCTTTACAGCAGTGAAAATCTAGCACGTTTTTTCGGCTTACACAAGAGAAAAAAACCTCTTGAAGTCGCAAGGCAATTACGCTTAAAAAGCTTGAAAATAGACTTTAGATTAAGCAATAAGTCTGTCATTTTTATTTTCAATAAATCCAAAAAACTCCTTCTCCCTCTGGGAGCATAGGTATCTACACAAGTATCTGCCTGTTGGTGCGATCGAAAACTGATCATCTGTGCCGATTGAAAATTGACCAAGGGGTTTAGCGGTGTAGCGACTACACCGCATCAGATTAGTCGACCAAACTTAAAAGGAGTTTTAAATGCCTTTTTGGATTAAGTTGAGTCGGAATAGAGATAAATTCATTCTACTTATAGGCATCAACCTTTGTTGTTTCTGCTTTGGGTGATGAGCGTTTAGAGAACTCCTGACCTTGATTCGATCTTTTAGATGTCTTGGCGAAAGATAGCCACAAATTTTTTCAGAAATGACTTCTGAAATCCATCCTTTGGCCTGATGTAATTTGAGACGCTCAAAGCTTTCTTTCGGATAGGGTTAAGTTGTAAATTTGACGAAATCCTCGTTTATCTATATTATCCTACGGTTATGCTAGCTCACTTGCCCAAATTCATAGACCCTTTATTATTGGCCGATAGGAATGCCAATATCGAAGGAGAATTGCCTGTCAGCAGCTTAGAGCGGGTAGCTGATTTGTTGTCTAATGATGCCGGCAATATTTCCGTTAAGTTATTTTTTGGCAGGAAAGGTAGGCTGGCTACGATTGATGGCCATATTTCTGCTGTTCTGGCGCTAAAGTGTCAAAGATGCTTAGAGCCTTTGGAATGGACTGTAAGTAGCGATATTAATTTAGGTGTTGTTAGCTCGTTAGAGCGAGCAAATGATTTGCCTGAAGGTTTTGAACCTTTACTGCTCATTGAAGAAGGCAAAATCCCTCTCGTGAATATCGTCGAAGATGAGTTATTGCTTATTTTACCCAGTATTCCTAAACACCAAGACGATTGTGCAGAGCCCAATACGCCTAATAATAAGCCTAAGCCGGTACTCAAAACCGTTGAAACAATAAAAGAAACCCCTTTTTCCATATTAGCCAATTTAAAAAAACTGGAGACCACCAATGGCAGTACAAAAGAGTAAAGTATCACGTTCAAGACGCGGCCAACGCCGCTCCCACGATTCCTTAACCGCAAGGACATTAGCCCAAGACCCATTGACAGGCGAAACCCATTTGCGTCACCACGTCACGCCCGATGGCTTTTTCAAAGGCCGTCAAATCGTAACTACGGATGTTGAAGATTAATTATTCTACTGCTTTGCTTTAGCGTGTTGTTAGCAAGCTTACATTAACTTATCCTAAGCTAATTATATCGGAGCACTTCTTAAGCGTGAGTTTGACGATCTCGATAGATGCAATGGGCGGAGATTTCGGCCCCGAGGTGACTGTGCCTGCGTCTTTGGAATGTTTAAAAAACAATCCAGACTTAACGTTGATATTGGTTGGTGATGAGACTATTCTCAATCAGCATTTAGCAAAAAATCAATCTGCCGCTCACGAAAGGCTAGTCATTCAGCATGCCTCGCAGCAGGTTGAAATGCACGAATCGCCATCCAAAGCATTGAAAAATAAAAAAGATTCTTCAATGCGGGTGGCTATTAATCTAGTTCATGAAGGCCGCGCAGACGCTTGTGTTAGTGCCGGCAATACTGGCGCATTGATGGCGACCGCTCGGTTTGTACTAAAAATGATTCCCGGCATAGACCGCCCAGCCATTATTTCTACCCTTCCATCGATATATGGTCATACCCATGTCCTTGATTTGGGTGCAAATGTCGATTGTACGGAAGAACACCTTTACCAATTTGCCGTCATGGGCAATGAATTGGTCAAGGCAGTTGAGGATATTGAAAACCCCAAAGTTGGCTTGTTGAATATCGGTGAAGAAGACGTAAAGGGTAATGAGCAGGTCAAGGCTGCGGCAAAATTGCTGGAAAAATCATCCCTGAATTACATTGGCTATGTCGAAGGTAATTCGCTTAATGCGGGGAATGTTGAGGTGGATTTGATTGTCTGCGATGGTTTCGTCGGTAATGTTGCACTGAAATCCATAGAGGGTGCAGCAAAAATGATTAGCACCTTACTCAAAGAATCGTTTTCTAAAAGTATTTTCACCAAACTGGCTGGATTAATTGTTTATCCAGTCCTTAAATCGTTTAAAGATCGAATTGACCCTCGGCTATATAATGGTGCAAGTTTTTTGGGGCTTAGAGGATTGGTCATCAAAAGTCATGGCGGCGCGGATGCGCTAGCCTTCAAAACAGCTATCCAACTTGCAGAACTTGAAGTGAAACAAGATGTTATCAGAAAGATAAGCGAACAGGTAGAAAAATCCCTGACCCTGGGAAAAAGCGCATGACCCGTTTTGCAAAAGTACTAGGTACAGGTGGCTACTTGCCTGAAGAAATCCGCACCAACGACGATATTTCAAAAACGGTTGACACTTCCGATAGCTGGATTTACGAACGTACGGGCATCAAAAGCCGCCGTATAGCGGGTGCAAACGAGACAGCTTCGAGCATGGGTGAAATCGCCGCAAGACAAGCGATAAACACTGCCCAAATCAGCCCAGATGAAATCGACTTAATCATTGTCGCCACGGGAACGCCTGACCGAGTTTATCCAAGCACGGCTTGTTTACTCCAACACCGGTTAGGAATCAAACATTGCGTAGCTTTTGATGTCCAGGCGGCTTGTTCCGGCGCAATTTATGGGTTGAGCATTGCCGACCAATATATCAAGACGGGTGCAGTCAAAAACGTGCTTATCGTTGGTTCTGAAATTTGTTCACGCATTGTTGATTGGACAGATCGAGGCACTTGCATCTTGTTTGGCGATGGGGCAGGGGCTGTATTGCTGGGATCATCTGATGAAGCGGGTGTGTTATCAACGCACATCTATTCCGATGGCGGCTATGAGGACATGCTTTATTGTCCCAACCCGCAAGCTGCAACCGAAGTCAATAAGCATGAAGCTGGGTACATCAGTATGCGCGGCAATGAAGTTTTTAAGATGGCGGTCAATACCTTGGAACGCATTGTCGATGAAACCCTGGAAGCCAATAACATGGAAAAATCCGATGTCGATTGGCTGGTTCCACATCAAGCTAATATCAGGATTATTGCAGCCACCGCAAAAAAACTGAAGATGTCTATGGATCAAGTCATTGTCACCTTGGAAGAACAAGGCAATACGTCTTCTGCATCTGTGCTGCTTGCCTTGCACGAAGGTGTTAGTGATGGACGTATCCAACGCGGACAAATAATCTTATTGGAAGCATTTGGTGCAGGGTTCACCTGGGGTTCCGCGCTTATCAGATATTAACTAGTAACACATCCATGAGTAAACAACAAAAAAATCTGGCATTTGTCTTCCCAGGGCAAGGCTCTCAATCCGTGGGTATGCTGACCCAATTGGCGGCAAGCTATCCAGAAGTTAAACAAACCTTTGATAAAGCATCATTTGTATTAGGACGCGACCTTTGGGATCTCGTTTCAAAGGGTACAGAGGACGAGCTTAATCAGACTCAAAATACCCAACCTGTTATGTTGGCTGCGGGTGTTGCGGTATGGGAAGTATGGTGCAAACACAGCCCCATCCGTCCGGCCTGGATAGCGGGGCATAGCCTGGGCGAATACACTGCTTTAGTATGTTCAGGGGCATTGTTTTTTGAAGATGCAGTCAAATTGGTTGGTGCAAGGGCGTGTCTCATGCAGGATGCAGTACCTGCGGGTGTGGGCGCTATGGCTGCTATTTTGGGGTTAGACGATAATCAAGTGACAGAGATATGCGCCAGTGTTGCTGGAACGGAAGTTGTTTCGGCAGTCAATTTCAATTCGCCAGGCCAAGTGGTAATTGCTGGACACAAGGCGGCAGTAGAACGTGCGGCTTCGGCAGCAAAGGCGGCTGGTGCTAAACGGGCATTGTTGCTGCCTGTTAGCGTACCTTCCCACTGTGCATTGATGGAATCGGCTGCGGCCAAACTTGATGAATACATGCAGGATATTGCCCTAGCCGCACCGAAAATGCACATAATCCATAATGTTGACGTGGAATCGCACACGGCACCGGAAGTTATCCGCAATGCCTTAAAAGAACAGCTATATAAGCCCGTGCGCTGGGTAGAAACCATCGAACGTATGCACAATAAAGGCGTGACCGTTTTTGTAGAGTGCGGCCCAGGCAAGGTATTGACGGGCTTGGACAAGCGTATCGCCAAAGATGCTGAACACTTAGCAATTTATGACTCAGAGACGTTAAATAAAGTATTGGAGCAACTCAATGACTAAACCAGTCGCTTTGGTAACAGGGGCAAGCCGAGGTATCGGCAAGGCAATTGCAGAAAAACTGGTCGCAGACGGTTTCTTTGTTGTTGGAACCGCAACAACAGACAGTGGTGCAGAAGCTATCTCAGCTTATCTCAGCCAAAATGGCAAAGGCCTAAAACTTAATGTCGCCGATGCGGAATCCATTGAAGCCGTCATCAAAACAGTGAATGATAGCTTTGGTGCGCCAACGGTACTCGTCAACAATGCTGGCGTTACCAAAGATAACTTATTAATGCGGATGAAAGATGATGAATGGAATGACATCATTAACACTAATCTGACATCCGTGTTTCGCATGAGCAAAGCGGTGTTGCGCGGCATGATGAAAGCGAAAACTGGGCGCATCATCAATATTTCATCTGTTGTCGGTGTAACTGGCAATGCTGGGCAAGCCAACTATGCCGCAGCTAAGGCGGGGATGATAGGGTTCGCCAAGTCGATGGCAAAGGAAGTCGGCTCACGTAATATCACCATTAATACTGTTGCACCTGGCTTTATTGATACGGATATGACTAAAGAATTGAGCGACGACATTAAAAACTCTTTGTTGGCTTCCATACCTTTGTCAAGGTTGGGTGCAGCCAGTGAAATTGCCCATGCCGTCGCGTTTTTAGCCTCAGAAGGAGCCGCTTACATTACAGGGGAAACTCTTCATGTAAACGGCGGCCTATACATGCCTTAATATTGTGACATTATCGCAATATCAAGTATAATTCCCCCGCCGTCTGGAAATGCCGGAGACGGGATTTCCAGTAAAACTAACACCACCACATTGCAAGTTTCTGAATATTAAGAATAAGCTTGCATTGATTGAGGATATAATTATGAGTAATATTGAAGAACGAGTTAAAAAAATTGTCGCAGAGCAATTAGGCGTTAAAGAAGATATCGCTAACGATGCGTCATTCGTTGACGATTTAGGCGCTGATTCTCTGGACACAGTTGAACTCGTCATGGCTCTTGAAGAAGAATTTGAATGTGAAATCCCAGACGATGAAGCTGAAAAAATCACAACCGTTCAGCAAGCTATTGATTATGTAACAAAAAACGCCTAAACCTGATTTTCAGTGGATGAACGATCACCGTTCATCCACTAGTTTTACCACCTCCTTATCCCCACCTTAACTTTTTTTCATACGGACTATTACATTGAGCGGTCGTCGAGTTGTCATAACCGGATTGGGTGCTGTAACACCTCTTGCTAACACGGTATCAGAAACTTGGGAGGGCATTATTAATGGTCGCAGCGGTATTAGTGGCATAGATTCCTTCGATATATCGCCATTTGCGACGACTTTTGGCGGTGTGATAAGAAACTTTGATATTACACAGTATATCCCAGCCAAAGATGCCCAACGTATGGATGGTTTTATCCATTACGGCCTTGCTGCGGGTTGCCAGGCGATAGACGATTCTGGCATTGAAGTGACCGAAGCAAATGCCGAACGTATTGGTGTTGCTATTGGATCAGGTATTGGTGGCATTACGGGCATAGAAGAATGTTATGCAGTCTACGATAAGAGTGGGCCACGAAGGATTTCACCCTTTTTCGTTCCTGGCAATATTACTAACATGATTTCCGGTAACCTTTCGATCAAATATGGCTTGAAAGGGCCTAATTTTGCGATTGTTACTGCCTGTGCAACCGGAACTCACAATATCGGAGATGCCGCCCGATTGATTAAATACGGCGATGCCGACGTGATGGTAGCAGGTGGCGCAGAACGTTGTACTTCATCACCCACAGCTATGGGCGGATTTATTTCGGCAAAAGCATTGTCGCGTCGTAATGATGACCCGCAGGCCGCGAGCCGCCCTTGGGATAAGGATAGGGATGGTTTCGTCCTGAGTGACGGTGCTGGTGTTGTTGTTCTTGAGGAACTGGAACACGCTAAGGCAAGGGGAGCTAAAATTTATGCTGAGTTGGTAGGTTATGGCATGAGCGGTGATGCTTACCATATGACCACGCCATCACCAGGCGGGGAGGGCGCTGCTCGCTGTATGCGGAACGCTTTGCGCGATGCTGGACTGAACCCTGAAGCCGTAGATTATATCAATGCACATGGCACATCGACTCCAGCAGGTGATCTCGGTGAAACTCAAGCGATGAAAACCGCCTTGGGCGAGTACGCTTATAAAGTGGCTATCAGTTCAACTAAATCCATGCTCGGTCATATGCTGGGCGCGGCGGGTGGTATTGAAGCGGTGTTGACGGCTTTAAGCATCAAAAACAAAATTGCCCCAGCAACTATCAACTTAGACAACCAAGATCCTGAATGCGACCTGGATTTCGTTCCGAATATCGCTCGGGATATGAAAATTGATGTCGCCATGTCCAATTCGTTTGGCTTTGGCGGCACTAATGGTTCATTAGTGTTTAAGCGCTTTGAATAAGCACTAAAGCCATCACAAACTATGTGATCGACTCTGCCATGATTCTGATAAATGGAGTAGAAACTGATCACATTGCGGTTAATGATCGCGGCTTTCAATATGGTGACGGCTTATTTGAAACCATTGAAATTGTAGATGGAAAGCCCGTGTTTTTGGAACAACACTTACTTAGGTTGAGTACAGATTGTTGCAAACTCAATATCCCCAAACCCTATATAAAACAACTTACTGATGAAATTCATCACATTTGTAAAGATTCTAAACAAGCCGTAGTCAAAATAATTATTACACGTGGAGTTGGCGGTCGAGGTTATCGACAACCAGAAGCTATCCAGCCAACCCGCGTCGTGAGCCTGCATCCTTTCCCCGAATATCCTAAAAGCCACTCCGAACAGGGCATTAATGCGCGTTTTTGTAATACCCGTTTGGGCTTAAATCCTGCGTTGGCAGGTGTCAAGCACCTCAATCGTTTGGAACAAATCATGGCTCGTGCCGAATGGGATGATCCTACGATACAAGAAGGTATAATATCGGACATCAACGACCATGTGATTGAAGGAACGATGACCAATATTTTTTATGTGAAAGACAGTATTATTTATACCGCAACGCTGACGTTATCAGGCGTGTCAGGTGTCATGCGGGGTATTATTAAGGCTCTGATAGCCGAACATAAGCTCACTTTAATCGAGCATGACTATCACAAGGACGTGTTACTCGCCGCCGATGAAGTGTTCGTCTGCAACGCTATTATCGGCATTTGGCCTATCAGGCAGATAGAAAATGTAAGCTTTACTGTTGGCAATGTGACTAGCCAGCTCCAAACTTGGTTAGTGCATAGCAAAGAACAGGTGTGCGTTGATGCGACGTAACATAATGGCGGGGATTCTTGTTATCCTATTAGCATTGCTGATCGGCTTAGGAGTAAGCTATAACAACGCATTAAACAAGCCAGCCGTCCAGAACAAGCTAGTCGTTGAAATAGAAAAAGGCGATTCGTTTAGCAAAATCATTCAAAAACTCCTTGCGCAAAACATAGCAATTGAACCCTTCTGGTTTAAAGCGATAGCTTTCCAAAAAGGCGTAACTAACAATCTTAAAGCAGGTGAATACGAATTAACCCCTGGCTTAACAATACCGCAAATATTGACGATTTTTGCTGAGGGCAGGGCGAAAAAATACACCATTACCTTTCCAGAAGGCTGGAGTTTAAAGGAAATCTTGCTAGAAATAGCCAAGCATCCTAATATTAACAAAACCTTGCAAAAAGAAACTGTTGCAGAGCTATCTTCGTTATTAAGGATAAGTGTAAGCAATCCCGAAGGCTGGGTTTTTCCTGATACTTATCATTTTGAAAAAAATGCTACGGATGTTTCGATATTAAAAACGGCGTATGCAGAAATGCAATCCGTATTAGATCAGGAATGGCAAAGCAAAGAAGCCAATCTCCCCTATAAATCTCCATACGAAGCACTTATTATGGCCTCCATTGTGGAAAAAGAAACCGGCGCAAAACATGAGCGTCCAATGATTGCTGGAGTATTCACCAGCAGACTTGAAAAAGGCATGTTGTTGCAAACTGATCCCACCGTCATTTATGGCATGGGTGATAAGTACAAGGGCAACATCAGGGTGAAAGATCTAAGCACTGCAACACCTTACAATACTTACGTAATCCAAGGTTTACCGCCCACACCGATAGCCATGCCCGGACGAGATGCCATACATGCCGTTTTGCATCCCGATAAAGGCAATAACCTGTATTTTGTGGCTAAAGGTGATGGTAGCCATCAATTTTCACCTACCTTGGCTGAACATAACAAGGCCGTTAATAACTTTCAGAAGCATAGAAAATGATGACTACCAAAGGAAAATTTATCACGCTGGAAGGTGGTGAAGGGGTAGGGAAGACTACCAATGTGCCGTTCATCAAAGATTATCTACTAAGCCAAAACATTCCTGTCGTCGTCACACGGGAACCTGGTGGCACTCAGCTGGCTGAAAAAATACGAGGGCTTTTGCTACATAGTGATGGTGAAGAAGTAACTGCCCATGCCGAAATTTTGCTCATGTTTGCCGCCAGGGCGCAGCATCTTAAGTATGTGATAAAACCTGCCTTGGCTCAAGGTCATTGGGTGTTGTGCGACCGCTTTACCGATGCCACGTATGCTTATCAAGGCGGTGGACGAAGTACGCCTTTAGAGGCTATCCAATGGCTAGAAAATTTCGTACAAGATGATCTAAGGCCTGATCTAACTTTATTGCTCGATGTACCTATCGAAACTGGCATGGCTAGGGCAAAAAATAGGGGAGGGCAGTTAGATCGCTTTGAGTCAGAACACGTGCATTTTTTTACACAAGTCAGGCAAGTTTATTTACAGCAGGCTCAACAATACCCGGAGCGGATCAAAATAATCAAGGCAGATCAAGCCTTAGCCGACGTACAAAAAGCGATTGTTGAAAACTTAAAGCCTTTGCTGCTATGTCCGTAAGTCATAGCGTATTCCCCAGCCAGCAAAAAAACTGGGATTCCCTTTACAGTTATATCAAACAAAAACGGTTACCACAGGCTTTACTTATTACAGGCACGAGTGGACTAGGCAAACACACGTTAGCCAACCGATTTGCCTATTCCTTGCTTTGTGCAAATCCACAAGATAATGGCGAGTGTTGCGGCGTGTGTAACAGTTGTTTGTTAATTAAAGCCGATACCCATCCCGATTTAAATCAGATAAAACCGGACGATGACAAAAAATCCATTTCCATCAATCAAATTCGACAGCTCGTTACCGATACTTATTTAAAGCCACAATTCGATACTCACCGAGTGGCCATCATCAATCCAGCAGATGTTATGACGGGGCAAGCCGCAAACGCATTTTTAAAATGCCTTGAAGAACCGACTGAGCGCACTATTTTTATCCTAATAACAGACAAACCGAATAAATTACCGGCAACCATTATTAGCCGCTGTCAAAAACTCTCGATAACTTTTCCTGAGAAACCGATGCTTTACGATTGGTTGAAAGCCCAGGGCATCGACGATAATCAAGAAACGCTAGTCAATTTGCTTAAAGGATCAATAGTAAAGCCCCAGCAACTCACTAACCATGATCTCCTAAAGCAACGCACGGATTGCTTTAACGACTGGTTAACGATTGCAAAACAGACCAATCATCCAGCGATAATTTCAGAAAAATGGCAGAAATTGCCGGAAATAGAATTAATAAACTGGCTAATATCCTGGGTGGTTGATTTGATTAAATGTACTTACCAGATTAATCGAGAACAATTATGCAACCAAGATCTCATCAAACCTTTGCAAGAATTGTCACAGCAACTAGACTTAAAGCACCTTTATAAGTGGTATGACTTACTCATCATTAGCCGCCAACGCTTAGGTACTCAAATTAATTTCCAGATAATGATTGAAGAAATTTTAGTACAATGGCAACAAATTAACGGGAGAATTTAGCAATGGCAGAAGCACCAGCCCCCAGACAAGGTATTTTGTCGCTCGCTATTAAAGACAAAAACGCCTTATATCAAGCTTACATGCCGTTTGTGACTAACGGTGGCTTATTTATTCCGACTGACCGTGAATACGCAATGGGGCAAGAAGTGTTTATGTTGCTAAATCTGATGGAAGAACCAGAGAGATTACCCATTGCAGGGAAAGTGATCTGGAAAACCCCTGTAGGCTCATCGGGCTACCGGATATGCGGCATTGGCGTTCAGTTTAGCGATCAAGACGGTGGTTTGGCGCGTAATAAGATAGAAACTTATCTTGCGGGGGCGTTAGGTTCCGACCGCTCAACACATACCATGTAAAGTAATCACACCCCTAGTGCCTCCTTGCAGCTTGACTTTTAACGATCAAGCCTGAGTTAATACCAAAAAACACAAAATACTCTTAAATGCTAATCGACTCTCATTGCCACCTTGATCGTATTGATCTGACACCTTATCAGAATGATTTTGCAAACTTTATGGATGCAGTCAGCGATAACCAGATTGAACATTTACTGACCATCGCTATCGACCTGGAATCATATCCCGACATGCTTTCTATGGTAGCCAACTACCCGCAAATATCGGTAACAGTGGGCGTTCATCCTAATGTGCAGGATGGTAAAGATCCAACAGTTGATGAACTTATCGCTTTAGGACAGCTAGACAAAGTAATTGGCATAGGCGAGACAGGTCTTGACTATTTTCGTAGCGAAGGCGACTTGAGCTGGCAACAACAACGCTTTAGGAATCATATCAGCGCGGCAAAAGCGTTAAAAAAACCGTTAATCATCCACACCCGCGAAGCCAAATCAGACACATTACGAATTTTACGAGAAGAAAATGCCTCAGAAGTCGGCGGTATTATCCATTGCTTTACCGAAGACTGGGAGTTTGCACTAGGCGCATTAGAGTTGAATTTTTATATTTCCTTCTCAGGTATCGTGACATTCAATAATGCCAAAGAAATTAAAAACGTGGCAAAAAAAGTACCGCTTGATCGTTTCTTGATTGAAACTGATTCACCATACTTAGCTCCCGCGCCTCATCGAGGCAAACCTAATTATCCAACTTACGTTCGCTATGTTGCGGAACATATCGCTGAATTACGAGACACATCGTTTAGTAACATCGCAAATCAGTCCACCGAAAATTTCCGAAGGTTGTTTAAACTTAAACGCTAAATAATATAGTTCGCATAATGTATATTATGTTAAATAATACCCAGTCGTCCTGGAGGACACCGTCAATACGGTATTCTGGATATTGATAGTTTACTAAGATCAAGTTATTTAAACTTACAGAGGCACAAGCGCTTCAAAAAACGACCCTACATTCATACCCGCTTCAATCCGCTCACGAGTATCTTTAATGTTAGCTTCGACAATTTTGTGCGGCCTGATAAGTTCGTGCCAAATAAGCAAAGTACCGTCTTTTACAAGATACCTAAATAGAGCGTTAATTCGATATTCTTCGCCACCTTCAAATAATTTAAGCCCTATTGAAAACGTATTCGGTATTTTAAGTTGCCCAACCTGCCCTACTTTGCCATTTTCGATTTCTTCATGGTATTGGAATACGACTTGCCCGTTTTCTGTGTGTGTGGCTTTGTTAAATTTGAGTCTGGCATCGGATTGTAATCTCGCGGCAATATCCATAAGGTGTTCGTTTTGTGGGTCGATTATCTCTTCTAGGTTACGCTCTATAAATTGCCCGAATTCTTCTCGCAGCATGGAACGCCTATCGCTTTCCTTCCACGCTGTCCATTCCGATGTCGGCTTAAGCGTGTAAATTGCTTTATGGCTGCACCATTCGGGCTTGTCTGTTTTATGGTAATCGAAAATAGCCACGAATGTGTTGGTGTCAGTGTCCAGAAAAATTGCCGAATTTTCGGTAGCAAATTCTTGGTAATATCTGATAAAGCTGTCAGCCGTATTGTGTCGTATTGTTTGCTCTACGCGTTTTGGTTTGTCACGTAAGTCATCAAATTGAGTAATTTGAAAACCTACAGGTATCACTACTATCGGAGTTCCATTTATTATTTTCGATTCAATTGCCAGTTCTTTACCCTCTACACTTGCAACTTGAATGTCTGTGGTTGTCATGATTGATCCTGTTGTTAAATTTTATACGTATCGGTCTGTAAAAAATGCCATCAGCTACTCAACTTAAGCCAACGCAATCTGCTAGCATTAGCAACCACCGTTAATGATGACATTGCCATTGCCGCCCCTGCTATCATGGGGTTGAGCAAAATACCAAAGACTGGGTACAAAACTCCGGCGGCGACGGGAATACTAATAGTGTTGTAAAAAAATGCGCCGAACAGGTTTTGTTTGATGTTCTTCACAGTAGCTTTGGATAAGGCAATGGCTTCAGGTACTTTCAGTAGCGATCCTTGCAATATAACCACGTCGGCACTTTCAATCGCGACATCCGTACCTGTACCTATAGCTATGCCCACGTCGGCTTGTGCTAATGCGGGTGCATCGTTAATGCCATCGCCTACCATGCCGACTATCTCGCCCTGCTGTTGTAATTCTTTGATAATGGTGGCCTTATCCTGAGGCAGTACCTGCGCTTTGACTTCGCCAATACCTGCCTGTGTTGCGATAGCTTGAGCGGTGATATTATTATCGCCAGTCACCATTATAATACGGATACCTAGCTTTTGCAGTTGCTGTACGGCATAGACGGAATCTTTTTTGATGGGATCTGACACGGCAATAATGCCGGCAATTGTATTATCAACGGCAAGCAACATGGGTGTTTGTCCTAAAGCTGACAATTCTGCGAGTTGTTCATCATAGTTCCTGGCATCAATACCTTTTAATTTCATCAAAGCGCGGTTGCCAAAATATACCGGTCTTTTGTTGATGGTCGCCACAACACCATGCCCAGCAATGGCTTCAAATTTTTGTACTTTTTCCAACTTGAGCTGTTTTTGCTCCGCGGCTGCCAGTATGCTTGCGGCTAAGGGATGTTCCGAACCCGATTCTATGCTGGCTGCCCAGGCCAACACAGAATCGCCATCAAATTTAGCAGCGTGCCTTACAGTTGATACGACAGGCTTGCCTTCAGTAATCGTTCCGGTTTTATCGAGAACAACGCAGGTTAGTTGCCCTGCTTTTTGCAGAGCATCACCTTGGCGGATTAATATCCCTGATTGCGCCGCCCTGCCGACAGCAATCATCACTGAAATCGGCGTTGCCAGCCCCAATGCACAAGGGCAAGCAATCACCAGCACGGTCATAGAAGTGACAAAGGCATAGCCCAGGGAAGGCACGGGGCCAAAATAATACCAAAGCGCGAAGGTTAATATAGCAATCAACACCACTATCGGTACAAACACGGCGGAGATTTTATCGACCAGACGGGCAATTTCGGGTTTACTGCTTTGCGCCTGTCTAACGCTATTAATAATCTGCGCTAAGGCGGTATCTCGTCCGATACGGGTGGCTTTAAACAGGAACGTGCCAGTTTGGTTGATAGACCCAGCGACAACTTCGCTGTCGACGGTTTTCTCCGCTGGTATAGGTTCACCCGTCAACATGGATTCATCGACAGTTGAATGCCCCTCAAATAACACCCCATCGACGGCAATTTTTTCGCCCGGCCTAACCCGCAACGTCTCGCCCAAACCGACTTCTTCGATGGGAATGTCAGTTTCTTTGCCATCCCGCATGACACGGGCGGTGCGCGGTTGCAAGCCGATGAGCTTCCTGATCGCGCCGGAAGTCCGTCCTCTCGCCATCGTTTCCAAGCCTGTTCCTAGGTTGATAAAAGCCAGAATGACGACCGCAGCCTCAAAATACGCATGTTTAGCCAATGACGGCAAAACACCTGAAAAATCAATCACAATACAGGAAAATAGCCATGCAGAACCTGTGCCCAAGGCGATCAGGGTATCCATATTGGCTTGCCCCATACTCAGTGCTTTAGCTGCGCCTTGATAAAAGTGCAAACCGGAATAGATCATTACCCCTAAGGTAATCAGGGCAATTTCCGGCCAAATCCAAAGTCCTGCTACCGAACCTATTTCGGGCAACCAGGCAAGATGCTCTGCCACCATAAGAAAAGTGCCGAAAGCCCCTGCTACTGCCGCTTTTTTCATCAAGCTGCGATAGTGTTGTCGTTCAAAAGCCTCTTGTTCTTCAGGATTTTCCATCCCTTCCATAACCGCAGCATCGTAACCTGCACTAACCACAGCCTGTTTCAATAAACCAGGGTCGGCATGGCCTTTGACCATCGCAGAATGATCGGCAAAATTCACACTGACCGACACCACTCCCGGCACAGTAGCCAATGCGCCTTCAACGGCACTCACGCAACCCGCGCAAGTCATACCCATGATGGATAATCTTGTTTCGTCTACTGTTACTTCGGCGGCTGGTTCTGTACTCATGGCTTCACCTTGATATTGTGAGAAATCAATCAGATATTGTCAACTACCGTATACCCTACGTCAGTAATTGCTTGTGCAATCGTCTTAAGGCTGGTCTGTTCTGCGTCGAATTCGACCTTAACCTCTTGACTTTTACTTGAGGCCATCACTGATTTTACTCCTGCCAAGGTCTTTAATTTCGTGGCGACATTGTTTTCACAGCCGCCACACTTCATGCCAGTTACTTTTAATGATGTGGTTTCAGTCATTTCTCATCTCCATAAGATTGTGTAAGGTATTTATATCACAACCCGTTAACAGCGGGTACTATGTTCACAAACAACTCTCTGGTAAGTAGCCATTGAATAACAACCTTCATTGTTGGTACGATTAGCCCTTAATTTTTCATTATTTAGACGTATGGAACTCAATACCCTTACCAATCAGACCATCGCACTGGCTGGCATTGCTCAAGTAGCCGTGCTGGTTCAGCAATTAGCTACCACTGGGACAGCCGACGAACAGGCGATGGAAGCCAGCATTGGCAGCATATTAAAAATAGATTCAGATGGGGTGGCTGATATTTATGGCGGCTTAGCCGGGTTGAAATTAGGCTTAGAACAGCTTGATGGCCAAATAACTGGCGATAAAGCCCCCAATCCTGAGCAGGCTCGTTATGCAGCGGCTATCGTGTTTCTAGAAAGAAAACTTTCTGACCGCAAAGACATGCTCAGCACCATACAAACCGGAATCGTTAAAGCGCAAGCGCAAACGGAACAGTTTGGCTTGTTACACGGCAATGTATTAGCCAATTTGGGGTCGCTTTATCAAAGCACAATCAGTACCTTACAGCCTAGAATTATGGTGAATGGTGAGCAAAGCTACTTAGGCCGACCGGATATTGCCAATAAAGTCAGAGCGCTGCTCTTGGCAGGAGTACGTTCGGCATTATTATGGCGGCAATGTGGTGGTTCACGTTGGAAATTTATTTTTTACCGTAAAAAAATTCAGGCAGAATTGCAGTATCTTTTAAAACGCATTTGATTTCACAGACCCAGCCATGAATATTGATGATATTAACAAAGTAAAAAATTATCTCCTCACCCTGCAAAATAGTATCTGCAAGGCTTTGGCAGATGAAGAACCGGAAGCGCGGTTTATTGAAGATCTATGGACACGCAGCGAAGGTGGTGGCGGAAGAACGCGGGTATTAACCAATGGGCAAGTTTTTGAGCAAGGCGGCGTAAATTTTTCGCACGTATCTGGCTTTAGCCTGCCGCCTTCAGCAACCGCTAAACGACCAGAACTTGCGAATCGGCAATTTCAAGCAATGGGGGTGTCGCTGGTTATTCATCCGCGCAATCCCTATATCCCAACATCCCACGCCAATGTGCGGTTTTTAATCGCTGAAAAAGAAAATGAACCCACCATCTGGTGGTTTGGTGGTGGTTTTGACTTAACACCTTATTATCCTTTTGAGGAAGATGTTATCCACTGGCACAAGACTGCAGAAGCTGCCTGCCAGCCCTTCGGCGATGATGTCTATCTAGGCTACAAAAAATGGTGCGACGAGTATTTTTACCTAAAACACCGCGATGAAACCCGTGGTGTCGGTGGCTTGTTCTTTGATGACCTTAATGAATGGGGTTTTGAACGTTGTTTTGCCTTCATGCAAAGCGTCGGCAATCATTACATCGAGGCTTATTTACCCATCATACAGAAACGCAAAGCGACTCCTTTTGGCGACAGGGAACGCAATTTTCAGCTTTATCGCAGAGGGCGCTATGTCGAATACAACTTGGTTTATGACCGGGGAACCCTGTTCGGCCTACAATCTGGAGGCAGGACAGAATCCATTCTAATGTCGATGCCGCCGATAGTACACTGGAAATATAACTGGCAACCTGAACCCAACAGCCCAGAAGCATTGCTTTATGAGCGCTATCTAAAGCCCCAAAACTGGCTGGCTAACTAAAAAACAATTACGGACAATAGGCGTAAGAGTTATGCCAATAGCATTAAAACAAGTTACTTTCCCGTTTCATTTGTAGAATCTTGCCGAATTTAGCAATGTCGCGCCAAACACCGATGCTTTGGGTGCGTAAACGCACTCTATACTTCGCTAACCAGTAATATAAAAGTTCAAACGACTGCTTACAAGCCTGTGTTTCAGCATGAAACCCTATGAACACTTAACTACAACTGGTTCTTTTTGGGCCGTTCCACACAAAACCCCATATTGCTTAAGGTTGTTAAGGAGGGTTGGCCGATATTCCGATTTTTTTTCGCAGAGATAAGCCTAACTTAATGTTTTTTATTGCATTATTCCCATCTTCTACCTGTACCAACCTGCAAAAATTCAGCATCTATTTCACAGTATGTAAATCCGGTTCAGAAGACGTATTAGAGTTTATGAAAAAAACGTCGTTAAGGAAAATAGGCGTTAAATCCGGCCTTCTTCGATAGCCTTAATAATGGGCGGTCATATTTTGCTTGGTAGTCGATACTCGGCAATAGTCAATTTTAGATGCGCTCATTTTCGGGGCATTATGTGCAAATAGGACGTGTGCATTTAATCAATTTCAAGTACAAACGCACAAATTATGACCATTTTTACGTGTGCAGCTAGGCCATGATCCAAATGTACAGCCATCTGCAATAAACCGATAATGAAAGCGTCGTATATTTTCATATTCGATGCTCCATTTCGAAAAGATGATGAAAAATACAATGCAAGTGATAGGACAACAAAGCCCAAGCCTTTTTGCTTTACGGACTTGATATGTCCCATTGATACCAATTTTGACTCAAGCCTAATCCTGAATTACAACGTCATTCACAACAACTTCAGGAGGTTTTATGGCCAGTAATGCTTTGGTGCAAAGGAGAATTTTCGGGATTGCCATATCAAGCCGGATTTAGTGCTTATATACCATAAATCGGATAACGATAGACCGCAACTGGTCAGGTTGGGTTCACATTCAGAACTGGGTTGGTAATATCAACCAAAAGCACAACGATCAAAGAGAATATTTTATTATCGTGGCAGGTCAGCAGGTTCACCGCCGGATGCCAAATCGGGCATATTGGGCGAACCCGCCCAATCCAACGGGTAAATACCCTGTGCCACAGCGCGGTGGAAAGTAGAATAAGGCCAATTCGCGACTTTTTGCACATAACCATGCTTGAATGGGTTGATGTGGCAATAATCAACATGGTTGGCATAATCACGGTCATCGCGGATAACGTGTTCCCAGAAACGTCGCTGCCAAATTCCGCGCTCACCTCGTGCTTTTCGCACCGCCGAACGACGTTCAGTAATTGGCAGAGCCTTAGAAAAACCTTGTTTAATCAGCCTCCAGCGATTGGCAAAGTCATCGTCACCTAGTGGCAACGTCCATACACAATGTAAGTGGTCTGGTAGCACCACCCAGGCATCAATCACGAAGGGGCGTTTGGTGCGGACATCCCGCACCACAGAACGTAAAACGTCGATATGCCGTACCAACAAGTCGTTGGGACAGCGTTCCAAAAGATTCACCGTGAAAAAATAGGTTCCGCCCGACACCCGGTATCGGCGATAGTCCGGCATCAATACACCTCAGCCCCAAGCAAATAAGGCATCATCATAGCCAAACACCAACCAAAAACAAACGAAACACCGAAGATTTTTTCGTAAGTTTGCGTAGGGCGCAATAGTGTAGCGTATTGCGCCAACAGGGGATGTACATCGTGCCGTCAGTGGTCGCCCAACATTCGGCGCAATACGCCTCACGGCTATTGCGCCTTACTGGTTATTTCTTGTCGCCATGCGTCGGAGACTACAAAATCTTCCTCATAATCCAGGCTTTCCAATAATATTTCGGCCACATAAGCCCGCAAAGCCGGTTCGAGCTTTAAGGCCTGTTCAGTGATGGTTTCAATGTTCATAGCATCTTCCTGAAAAAAATGGTTATCAAGGTTGGACGTTTTCAGCAACTCTACTATTGGTTTAGTAAAGAATAGTAGGATTTTATTGTCAGCCAAACAATAGCTTTCGCCAGTTTATTGCCATGTAAGGATTTTTTATTTGTTGATTTTTTGGGATTCTTTCAGAAAAGGCTGGCAATCCAAGCCGTCAATATCATCGCGGATGTCGGCGCATTCGGGCAGTCACGTAGGATGGATTAGACGCGCAAATACTCCAACTTCTATATACGTAAGAATTACCCGCGCGTCGTAATCCACCATTTCGACGGACATTGCAGTTGGCGGATTACGCCGCGCCCAAAGGTCAACCAAAAACCGATAGGACATATGTTTGCGCGGCTAATCCGCCCTACATTTAATCCGTCTTACGTCCTTTAAATCACCTTATTTGTTGATTTTTCGAGATTTTTTCAGAAAAGGCTGGCAATCCAAGCCGTCAATATCATCGCGGATGTCGGCGCATTCGGGCAGGGTGCAAAGTTTGCGGTCGATGTCGGTGAGTAGGACTTGATATTCCTTGTTTGTTTTTAGCTTATTATCCTCGTTTTGCAACCCTTGGTATTGCCCACGAAAACTGATTGCTGCAATAGACCGAAGTGGGGTTGTGCAAACTCCAGTTAATGCTGCCTTGGCAATTTCACTAGGAGCGTGGTAAAAATTTTGTTTTTTAGATATTTTTGGTTTAAAAAACGCGCCACCAAATGCGGTTGGATCTACTATCATGACCTTAAAAAAACTCACAGGGGGATTTATAAATAACATATCGATATTTCCAGATTTCGAAAAGACTGGAATGTGATTCCGTTCGCTATTAATGCCAAAACTGACCTCCTCAAATGATGTCTCATCCACAATAATCCCTGATAATTCGGCTGAATCAACGTTAGCACCTTTCAAGGATGCACCAGTCAAACTTGCGCCTTGTAGTTGAGCATTACCTAAATCTGCTCCAGTTAAGTTTGCTCCGTTTAAGTCAGCACCTATCAGATATGCAGAACTTAAATCTACCCCAGCCAAGTTTACATGGTCTAAGGTAGCACCTATCAGTACTGCTAAAGATAATAATGCATCCTGCAATTGTGTCATATTCAGAAAAGAAAATCGCAGATCAACTCCACTCAAATTAGCAGACCGTAAAATAGTATATTGTAAGTTAGCACCTTGTAGTCGTGCATCGCTTAGATCAGAGAACTCTAACTGAGCACCCTCTAAATCAGCGTTTTCGAGCTGCGCGTAATCCAAATGAACACCGTGCAGGTACGCATTCTTCAGATTAGAACCTTGCAATTGTGCGCCATTCAGATTAGCTCCTTCTAGCTTGAAATTTGATAATTGACTACGGGGTAGATTTTGGTCTTGCAAAATTGAAAATCGTAAGCTATCTAAAGCTGGCCTAAAACCTTTGCCCTGCTCATTAAAATACTTAACCCAGTCAGTTTGTCCAGCTAATTTTGCTTGGGTCTGCAAGGCAATGACATCATGCTTCCAGACCGAATCTGTGGGATTAATGGAAATACGTGGAAGCAACCATTCAATCGGCCTATCTAAAAGTTGGTGTGCAATCAGTAGAGTTATTTCTTTATGCCCATATTTATAAATATAATTTTTATAGGCTATCGGTTGTAGCCAAGATTGTACTTCCTCAACAAAAAATTCACTGCTCGTCCCGCCAATTAACCCCGTTAACACGGTTTCCAACAAGATCAACAAACCAAACACACCATGTAAACCATAACGAAAGCTATCGCGCAGAAAATACCAGGCTTTCTGCGGCCAACGGTAAGTACTTTTATTCTTAGAGTTTGGCTGTCCATTTTCCCGTACGGCAACACTAAATTTCCACACCAGGTAACTATCAATGACAAACAGCAGATAATGCCAGGCGGTGACCATAAAATCCTGCCGATCACTAAAACGAATCAGCAGCAACCCCAAGGTAATCGGCGCAAGGTTGTAACAGAGCAAACTATTGGCGATTTTCACCAGCCGTTGAAACTGGCTGCCCTGTTCCAAAATGGCATAATCGAACAGGAAGGGATAAATAAACTTGCGCGGCACTTGCCCACCCATGTGCGCGGCTTGCCATTGCATCAGTTTGTAATGATGGCTTTCCAAGTTTTGCAGAAAGTTAAAATGCAGGGCGATGATGAAGATCGGTACCACCACATAAAACCCGACCAACGGCACATTCAAATCAATCAGCGGTAGTTTTAAGCCGTCGGTAGATACCAGCAATTGTAAGTCCGTCGTGGAAAAGATGATGGCTTGCACATAAACCAACAAACCCAGATAGACGATAAAGAAATTGCGGTTTTTCTCCGAAGAGTTTTCGACGATTTTATCCAGCCGAGCGAGTTCGTCGGCTTTGGTTTGTCTGGCTCTTCCTGGAATAAGGGCTTTGTTGGGTGCGGTCATTGCGTTTGATTCTTTAACCCTGAAATAACAGGATATCGTTTAGGCTATTGATTTGGCTTTTTGATGTTTGAATCTTGCATATCCTGAGGCAGGGGCATCGATTCCTTCGGCTTCGCTCAGGGAACTTAATCGAAACACGATAACTTTCAAAAAGCTCCCTGAGCGAAGCCGAAAGGGGGTTAAAACTTCTTTGGACTAATTCTATCAGTTAAATACATTCTTCATAGAACATATCATATTAAATTTCAGCATGTTAGACTTTTTAACCAATCGCCAATAAACACCAGTTTCACTGCCATTTCGGCAAAAGAGCAATCCCATCCCACCCGGAGACTTCAAGCGGCTGTTTCCGGCATTAACTTTCTCAATAACGCGCCGATAAACTCAAGTTTTTGTTCTATGTCGGTAAATGATTTGACAAACCTTAACTTTTCAGTGCCATCAAATTTGTAACATTGCGCTTCCGTTTGAATCAACCTAATCAAGGCTTCGGCGTTGATATTGGGGGTAGATTTAAAAACAATTCGCCCGCCGCCAGCATTCGCATCAATTTTTTTAACGCCTAGCTTTCCTGCCTGTTGCTTTAATGCGGTTATGCTAAACAGGGTTTTTACCGGTTCCGGCAATAAGCCAAAACGATCAATCATTTCTATCTGCAATTCGCGTAAATCATCTTGGGTTTCGGTATTGGCGATACGTTTATACAGCACCAAACGGGCATGAATGTCGGGCAGATAATCTTCAGGAATTAATGCCGCTGCTTGTAGATCCACTTCCGGGCCGTAATCCATTGGGGCATCAAGTTCTGGTATCTTTCCTGATTTTAGCGCATTAACGGCGCGTTCCAACAATTCAGTATATAAGGTGAAACCGATTTCCTGAATTTGCCCACTTTGCTCGTCGCCCAATAACTCGCCTGCACCACGGATTTCCATATCGTGTGACGACAGCATGAAACCTGCGCCTAAATCGCCGGATTTTTCCACCGCTTCCAAACGTTTTACCGCATCACTGCTCATCAAGGCTTTGGGTGGCACGACGAAATAAGCATAAGCCCGATGATGCGACCGCCCCACCCTGCCCCGCAGTTGGTGCAATTGCGCCAAGCCCAGTTTGTCGGCACGGTTAATAATAATGGTGTTGGCACTGGGTATATCAATCCCGCTTTCGATAATGGTGGAACACAACAACAGGTTAAAACGCTGATGATAAAAATCCATCATGATTTGCTCAAGGTCGCGCTCTGCCATTTGCCCGTGGGCAATGGCTATCCGCGATTCGGGTATCAGGTTTTCCAGGTCATCCGCCATTTTCCTCATGGATTTAACATCATTATGCAGAAAAAATACCTGACCGCCGCGCTTGATTTCCCGCTGACAGGCTTCCTTAATTTGTGCGTCGACCCATTCACTAATAAAGGTTTTGATGGCATGACGGTTAGGCGGCGGCGTGGCAATAATCGAAATATCGCGCAGACCCGATAAGGCCATATTGAGCGTCCTAGGAATGGGCGTTGCCGTTAAGGTCAGCATATCCAAGGTATGCCGCATTTTTTTGAAGTGTTCTTTTTGGGTAACACCAAAACGGTGTTCTTCGTCGATAACCACCAAACCCAATGCTTTATAACGCAAATCCTTGGATAACAGCTTATGGGTTCCGATGACAATATCAACCTTGCCCTGTTCCAAATCGTCGGTAATTTCTTTTTGCCGTTTGGCCGACACAAACCGTGACAGCACTTCAACCCGCACCGGCCAATCAGCAAAGCGGTCACGAAAGTTTTGGTAATGCTGTTGCGCCAGCAACGTGGTTGGTACCAACACGGCAACCTGTTTGCCGCTTTGTACCGCAATAAAAGCAGCACGCATAGCAACTTCGGTTTTACCGAAACCCACGTCGCCACAAACCACCCTGTCCATCGGCTGTGGACTTGCCATATCTTCCAAGATCGCTTCAATGGCGGTTTGCTGGTCTGGCGTTTCCTCAAACGGAAACGCATCGGCAAAGGTGATATATTCGGCATCTTGCACAGCAAAGGCATGGCCTTTTTGCACAGCACGCTTTGCCTGAATTTCCAGCAATTCAGCCGCCACATCCCTAATTCGCCCGATGGCTTTTTTCTTGGCTTTTGACCATTGGTCGCCACCCAATTTATGTAACGGTGCATTTTCCGGACTGACACCGGTATATCGCCCTATCACATGCAATGACGACACCGGCACGTAGAGCTTATCGCCGCCGGCATATTCCAATGCCAAAAACTCAGCTGGTATACCGCCTACTGTTATTGTATGCAAACCTAGATAACGGCCTACACCATGTTCTTGATGTACAACCGGCGATCCTATCGTCAACTCATTCAGATTATTGACGATGTTTTCAAGCTCGTGTGCGGCTGAACGTCTACGCCTACGACGTTGCTGGATTTTTTCACCTGATAGCAAACTTTCGGTGATGATGGCAATGGCAGGATTTTCAAGCCATACTCCATGGTCCATCGGTGCTACGGTAATGCCGAGCAAAATGGCATCGGCTAAAAAAGCCTGCCAACTTTCTATCGGCTTAACAAGGATTTTGATTTGCCTTAATTTGTCGATTAAGGCTTCCCTGCGCCCAGCAGACTCAGCAACGAACAAGATTTTGCCAGTAGCTTCTTTTACAAACTGCTGAAGCCGTTGGGCTGGCTCGGATAGTTTTGCATCAATGGTTAAGTCGGGTAAATCCAGACATTTAAACGCACGGTTATCATTTAGTTTTGTGTTATCGACGGTAATACGGGCAAAATTTTCCGTTTTTTGCGCGACTTCTTGCGCTGATAAAAACAACAGATTGGGTGCAAGCAATGGCCGGTCAACATCATATTTACGTTGCTGAAAACGGTCTTCTGCTTCGCCATAAAACGCCTGAGCGGTTTGGTCAAAAGTCTCGGCTGTTACCATTACCGCAGAAGCAGGCAGGTAATCGAATAAAGTTGCAGTTTGCTCTACAAACAGTGGCAAATAATATTCAATCCCGCTCGGCGTAATACCCTTACTGACATCAACATACAACACGTTTTTAGGTGACGTTTCTGGAAAATATTCCCTAAAGGCTTGCCGAAAATGTTTGATAGCTTCATCGGTAAATGGATATTCGCGGGCTGGAAATAACTGGATTTCTTTGCACAGTTCTAAAGACCGCTGAGTTTCGGGGTCAAATGTGCGGATGGATTCAATTTCCTCATCAAATAATTCAATACGGAAAGGCACTTTACTGCCCATCGGGAATAGGTCGACAATCGAACCTCTAACGGCAAATTCACCATGTTGATAAACCTGAGATACACATTGGTAACCGACGCTTTCCAGCTTGATCCGGTTTAATTCCAGATTGAAATCCTCACCGATCTTCACCGCAAAACTGTTAGCAAGGACATGCTCTCTCGGTGCCAAGCGATGCATTAAGGTCGTCACCGAAACCACCAACGCGCCGCGTTTAACTTGCGGTAATAACGCCAAGGTTTTCAGCCGTTCGGAAATAATCTCCGGCAATGGCGAAAAAACATCGTAAGGCAGCGTTTCCCAATCGGGAAAATGCAAAATGGGGTATTCGTCGTGCAAAAAAAACGCCAGCTCATGCTCTAACCTTAAAGCCGTCTGGTTATCCGGTGTAACCACCACAAACAGGCGGTTTTCATTTTGGATAGCCGTAGCCAAAGCCAATGAATCACCACAACCGGTTAAGCCTGTCCAGGTGACTGTTTGATTTTTTGTTTGGGAAACTTTGGGAGAAAAAATAATTGTGTTATTCATGATGTAAGCATTTACGTACGTTCGGACACATTATCAGGATGAATGCACATAGTGCCATCAAGACATCAAACGTAATATAGAAACGGGACGCCAAATATGACGGTGTACCCTATCATCCCTCAAAATGTTTTGGAGAATTTTAATGAAAAAATATTTACGATACTTTGGAAGCGTACTCACGCTAACAGCTTTACCTTTGATGTCGGCATTTGCGGCTACTTCGATAGGCAAATTATACACGATGAGTAATGCGACTACCGGAAATGAGATACTGATTTATAACCGTCTTTCCGATGGTAGCCTATTCCAGGCTGGACATGTGCCAACTAATGGCAAGGGCAGCGGCAGCGGGTTGGGCAATCAGAGTGCTTTAAAACTGAGCAGTGATGGATTCTTTCTATTCGCCGTCAATGCAGGCAGCAATTCAATCTCATCATTTCGGATTACAGAAGGAGGATTAGCTTTAATTAGTTCTCGCTCATCCGGCGGGATAAGTCCAGTCAGTATCACAGAACATAACGGCCGACTGTTCGTACTCAATGCCGGTAATAGCTCAAAAGGTGGCAACATCTATGGCTTTCGTGTTGAATATAATGGTGATTTGTGGTCAATGCCCTACACTTCTCGCCCTTTAAGCAGCAAAACAGCGACTACCGGTGCAGCTCAAATTAATTTTAGTGACAACGGAAGACAGCTTATTGTGACTGAAAAAGCAACTAATCTAATCCTGACTTATTCTTTGAATCATTACAGTGTGCCTAGTTACCCTAGACTGATTGCTTCATCCGGCAACACCCCTTTTGGCTTTGCCGTAGGCAAACGCAATCAATTTTTCGTATCAAATGCTGAAGGCGGTGCGGCTGGTGTTTCATCATTGTCTTCTTACAGCCTACTATCATCCGGTAAATTAGGCATTATTAGCCCAAAAGTTGGCACGGGCGAAACGGCAGCTTGCTGGGTAGCATTAACACCTGATGGCCGTTACGCATTTACTACCAATACCGCTAGTGGAACGCTGTCTTCATTTGAAATCGGCTTTAACGGCAAACTTACCGTTGCCGAGAGTAAAGCCGGTATTACCGGAAAGGCTACCGCCCCAATCGATCTGGCTATCGGCCCTGAAAGCCAGTTTCTTTATACTCTAAATTCAGGTAACGAATCAATTTCCAGTTTTTCCGTAGGCTTAGACGGCGAACTTGCACCGCTAACCACCTTAACAGGCTTGCCTGACGGTGCTAATGGATTAATTGCCAGATAATAACGAAATGAAATTTAGTGGATTTTTTTACCAGAGTCCGCTAAATACCTTTATTTTATTTTGCGAACCCCACCGATTTTTCTAAATTGTCCAGGCCCTGCGCCCATCACCCTTTTAAACGCTTTGCTAAATGCCGCTGCTGATTCGTAACCGCAGCGTTCCGCAACATCCATAACAGTCGCTTTATCTTGCTCAAGCCAACGGCGGGCAAAATACATACGCCAGATCGTCAAAAACTCAATCGGTGGCATACCGCAAGCCGATAAGAAGCGTTCAGCAAAAGCAGAGCGCGAAAGATATGCCGTTTCTGCCAGATTATCCAACGTCCAATGTTCACCAGGATTTGCGTTAATCGCCAAAACTGCTTTACAAATCTGGGCATCGCCAAATGCGCCCAATAATCCAGGAATTGGTAGGTTTTTTTCTACAAGATCACGCACGATATAAAACAACAACGCATCGGCAAGTCGATCCAGAATGGCAGTAGCACCCACTTCATCCATCCCCGCTTCGGCAAAAAGTAAGTCAAGCAAGGTACGTGCGGCGACATTAGTGCCTCCCGACTGGGAAGCAATTACTAAAAATTCCGGCAAGGCACCCATAAGTAGCCGACGCACTGAATGGTCGATTTCCAGAAAGCCGCAAATTAAGGCAGTGCCTGGATTGGTGCGATCCAAGCGCACTTCACGGGTAACATTTTGTATGCCAAATGCCCTGGGTTTTTCCTCTGACGAACCAATGATATGCGCGGCATCATGCGGGAAAACTAAGATGTCGCCGCCTTGTAATCGAGTCGAAGCCTGAGAATCCGGCAAATGCAGCCAACATTCACCATGACAAACGATATGGAAATTGACATTGCCCGTACCCGACGTATCAAGAGCCCAGGAATCACACAACTGACCACGGTAAAAAACCTCGGCACGGAAGCTGATCCGTCTTAGAATTTCGTTCAGCGCTTGCTTAGCATCCTGTGGGAAGGCTTTTTCTTTAGCGGGTGATGCCATCGCAAAATATCTCTGAAGTTAAATGGGTAAGTGTATGACATTATTAGAAAGACAAAAGAATAGACTCTGGTATTTGTTACCTCTTTAGAAACACATTATCCCGCACCACAACAACGCTTAAATTTTTTGCCACTGCCGCATGAGCAAGGTGCATTCTTGCCTTGATTAGATTGCTGGATGATTTTGCCAACTTTCTTGACCACGCCGTCCAAATAAAACCAACGTCCATTGGTTTTAGCAAATCGGCTGACTTCATGCAGCCTATACGCTTCGCCATTGTTTAAGTAGAACGCTTTGAATTCTACTATGCCCTTACTGTCATTGATTTCGCCCTTTTTGGTGTCGATAATTTCCAGCCGCTGCCAGTCGATATTTTCTTCAGCAAGCTGGGTCTTCTCCGGCTTTGGTCGGGTACTGGCATCCCATGTATCTTGCACATATTGGGTTTTATCCAGTGCGTAAGCCGTAAAGCGCGAACGCATTAATTTCTCAGCAGTAGCCGGTAATTCGTCACCGGAATGAAAGGGTTCACAACATTGCCTGTATTCAATGCCCGAGCCACAAAGACAAAAAACTTGTGTATTCAAAATGTAACCTAAAAACTTAATCTTCCAATTGTTTACATTATTTCACATTGATCTGAACACAGACATTAAAAAACAAAACATCCCATCGTAAGAATGATTCTAATAATAAAATGTGTGGAAATCATATACGCTGCGTTTCACGGATACACTCTAACTGTAATGAAAAGCTTGAACCGCTATTTTTGATTTTTATTCGACAAATGCCGTAGCACACCCCAAAGGGAACGCACGTCACTATGCAATTCTGTCGAAACGGCGGTAATGGCTATTTCTTCGATAGCTGCCAGCACACAAAGCCCCGTTGCCAACCTGAACGGCCACACCGGACCACCGAGAAAAAACACATACAACGACAAACCAACAGCGGCCACCGCACATTTGACAATCCATGTGTGATAACTGGTTATAGCGCGAAATTTAAGGTATCCGACAATGGCCGGCAATAGATAACAAGCTATCACCACAACAACATACCCGGCTTCGCGCCGTACGACATCCGGCCATAACCACCAAGCACTGATGGTTATCGTTGAAAACAAGGTGGCATCCGCCCAACTATCGAGCTTGGCTCCAAATTGGCTTACTTGCCCGCTTAAACGCGCTGCCAGGCCATCCAAGACATCGGATATAAATGCCGCAGCCAGCAATAACATAAAAGATGTAGCATAGCCATGCCAGGCCATGATTAATAACACTGGGGCACACACTATACGAAAGCCAGTTAGCAAATTGGGTATCGTTAGCAATTCACGCGGAATCTTCATAGCTGAAAGGTCGCCATCAATGGCACATGATCGGATAAATGTGGCCATGGCGCATGCAATAAGCGTTCACATGAAACCGGTTGCAAACCGCGATAATAAATGCGGTCCATCGGTAGAAAAGGCAGCCAGACCGGGAACGTCAGCGCACGGTGACCATGCAACCCACGGAAAGCCTCTTGCAACTCCAAATGTTGAGAAAAACGCTTTTCTGCCACACCGCTCCAATCGTTGAAATCACCTGCGACAATTAACGGTGCATCATGCGGCACATGGCTGTCAATGCGTGCGCAAAGCGTTTTAATTTGTCGCTGACGTTCTAAACCGAATAAGCCGAAATGAATGCAAATAATATGCACTGGAGAATGGCTGCCTAGCACGTGCAAGATGCCATGTAGCAGGCTGCGGCTTGCCCCACGGAACGGTGAAACATTGATATTTTCCCAACTTAGCAAAGGAAATTTACTCAATAACGCATTACCGTGGTGACCCGCACTATACGTCACGTTTTGGGCATAGGCATAGTGCGGCCATATATCCCTAGCCAGAAACTCAAGCTGTGTACAATTCGGCCAATCGCTAATGCGCTGTTCGTACCCTTGATGTTCGCCTTGCATTTCCTGTAGAAACAACACATCGGCATCAACGGCGAGTAATGCAGTACGGATTTGATGCAAAACAAAACGCCGATTACCTGGACTGAAACCCTTATGGATATTATAAGTTAGGACAGTCAGACAGTTTGCAGCCATAGCTCAGATCGCAACACTAATAGGGTCGATTACGGATATGTAATCGGTATAACAGGGGGGAAATTGATGCTTCTAGCACGAAGAAAATCAACACAGTGATTAAAATATCCCATTTTCCAAGGCCGAACACAGAGTGTAACACCAGCATCGGCAACAATGCTTCGGGAAATACATCCAGCAACCGCGCGCGACTGCTAGGTGTAAAACCGAGACGCCGTTTGGTAAAGCTCGCCAGCAAATCAGCACAGATTGATAAAGCGCCAAACTCTGCGCCTAACAAAGATGATAACCCCAGCAGCGGCGCTATCGCTGCTGGACAGGCGACAGCAGCGACCAATCCGCGCCAGGTTTTCGATGGACCAAACAAAGGTTGCCTATCAGGCAGTAACAATCCACCATCCACAGACCGTGCAAACCGCGCCCCAAAAAATTTTCGCACGATAACAGGCGCGCCATTTGCGGCATTAATTAAGATTAGCGCTTGAGCAATCCCGCTTACATTCATTGACTCAAGACTCATGGAGCAACCTTTTCTGGAATGGACTGGGTAAATATTACTACAAATCCCAGTAGTAGGTTAAACCTGTATTTTTTAATGAACTTGTCGGCTTCATGCCCGTGAGTCGCGTGTATTTTGGAGTGATAAACCTCTTATGCCCCAGAAGGTAAGGATTGTCACTCCTCTCCATATCAAGTTATAGGTTTAACCCACTACCAATAATACATAGGGCATCAGAAGATGGTGGATAAAGTGGTTGAATCTTAACATTAGCCTCGATGCAACTTGCTTTAGTGCCTTCTCCCTTGAGGGAGAAGGTTAAGATGAGGGGGAATATAATAGCTTTTCCTTTTGTATTCGCCTCTCCCAAACCCTCTCGGCAACTGCTCCTGCGTTGCCCTACTACCTACGTCCATGAGTGCGTTTTTATAGTGCAACGGATTATAAGAAGACACGGTATTTTTCAACAGTAAAACGGCAAATAAGGGTGGTAAGATGGTGGGTAAAAAGGTTGAACCAAACAGTGGTCTCGCTGCAGCTTGCGGAATAGGGGAGTTCGGGGTTTCGGCAATTCCCGATGCCATTACGCCTTCCGCGGGGAGGGACTTGAAGTCCCGCCCAGAAAGTTTGGATGTTGCCGCCGCCGTTGAACGCAACAAGAAACCCTGGGGACGGGGTAACGTACCTGCCCGGCTTCGGTTGAGGCAATTCGTTTGGGTGGATTGCTAAAGCGAATCCTCACGGCCTTATGCTCCTTATTGTTCACCTCATCCGCGACGGCTGAATATTATAATTGGCAATTTTTTGGCGCATATTACCCAACTGCGGCAGACGCATGTGAACATTACACACAATATCTTAATTCGGCGATTGCTTGTAAGGCGTAAGGCAATGGGATGGACACCTCCTGCCTATCGGCATCGAGATGCCAGACTGATAGAATTACACTATCAGACAACTTATAGGAGACATCCACCATGAATATTAAACGAATGGGCATAGACTTAGCAAAGCAAGTTTTTCAACTTCACGGCGTAGACCATCAAGAAAACCCTGTATTACGCAAACAGCTACGCCGGAATCAAATGCTGAATTATTTCGCTAAATTGCCACCCTGTTTGATAGGCATAGAAGCATGCAGCAGTTCACATTATTGGGCCAGGCAATTACAGAAGTTTGGGCATACCGTTAAACTAATAGCCCCACAGTTTGTAAAACCGTATGTTAAAGGCAACAAAAATGATGCCAACGATGCCGAAGCGATTTGTGAAGCCGTTGCCCGTCTTAACATGCGTTTTGTAGCGATTAAAACGATTGAGCAACAAGATATTCAAGCCGTGCATCGCATCCGCAGCGGATTACTGCAACAACGCACCGCTAAAGTGAACCAAATTCGCGGATTGCTGGCTGAATATGGCATCGTCGTTGAGCGCCGAGTGGAGAAATTGCGCAAGGCACTGACGTTGTTGCTTGAAGATGCTGAGAATGGACTCAGTTTTGATTTTCGGGTGTTATTACAAAGTTTACAACAAGATTTAATCGCCCTGGATGACCGATCAAGTGAAATGGATAAAAAAATCCAACAACTGGCAATCAACAATAGTACAGCCAAAAGGCTACAACAAATCCCAGGTATTGGCCCAATTACCTCTACAGCCTTAGTCTGTGCAATTGGTGATGGTAAACAATTTAAACGTGGGCGCGATTTAGCGGCATGGTTAGGACTGGCCCCAAGACAACACAGCAGTGGTGGTAAAGACTGCTTATTAGGCATCAGCAAACGGGGTGATACCTACCTGAGAACCTTACTGATACATGGTGCCAGAGCGGTACTCAAAGTCGCCGATAAAAAAGACGATCCGCGTAGTCGCTGGCTGCAAAACTTATGCAGCCGCCGCAATAAAAATATTGCTGCTGTTGCCCTGGCTAACAAGAACGCACGTATCGTGTGGGCCTTGTTGACTAAAGAAACGGATTTCCTGCCGGAAGGCAAACCTGCTTAAGTTCGAATACCCGATGGCATTTATGACCTTTAGGTTACAAGAACAAGTTTTCAAACTTAAGCAAGTTGAGATAAAGGAGTTACTCACCCACGATTGTTAAGCAACAACTACTGATGGTAAACAGGTCGAACCGGCGTTTACAAACCCTGACGAATCCGTGCTGCCAAAGAGCACGATAAGGCGATTAGGTGTAAACGCGCGAATAGCCCATTATGGCCCGAGCAAATGCGCTCAACTGAGAGGTCGGATATACGTGTGCAGTCGTACCCTAAAACCAGAAGTAATTAATGCTTGCAAACCGGGAGGTGTCCATATACGGATTCGGAGCGAAGCAATCCGCCATATATGCAGCATTGCCAACCCGTAACGAACTTCACCCCTCTAATTGACAAAATCAGGCTTGGCGAGTATATTTCCCGCTCACTTTGCTTACAGCATCCTCTGCCGAGGTGGTGAAATTGGTAGACACGCTAGCTTCAGGTGCTAGTGGGGGAAACTCCGTGAAGGTTCAAGTCCTTTTCTCGGCACCAAACAACTTCAAAAACCAAAAAATTAACTAAACAACCACCCGCTAAAGCTGATGGCTTCGTATGATATTTGGGACACAGATTACAGATGGCGGCATTCTGGGTATCTTATTTATTTTCTCCGCCCATCCCACCTTTAACAGGATTCATAACCACACCCCGCTCGGTCACAATAGCTGAAATCAATCCCGCTGGAGTGACATCAAAAACCGGATTCCACGCGCTCACATAAGCATTATCCTTATAGCAGACGGGTAACAATTCGCTTTGCTGGCGCTGCTCTATTTCAATTTCAGCACCACTTTTCATACTGCCATCTATGGTCGATGTTGGTGCAACCACCATCACCTTCACATCGTGCTGTTTGGCCAGCACTGCTAAAGAATAAGTGCCGATTTTATTGGCGACATCACCATTCAGCGCAATGCGGTCAGCACCCACTACCACCCAGTCGATTGCGCCGGACTTCATCAACCATGCGGCGGCTGAATCGGCGATCAGCGTTACCGGAATTTCATCTTGAGCTAATTCCCAAACGGTTAACCTGACTCCTTGCAGCCAGGGGCGGGTTTCTCCGGCATAGATTTTGACAGGATTTCTGGCATACACGCTTCTTATCACACCCAGGGCAGTACCATAGCCTCCCGTTGCCAATGCGCCGGTATTACAGTGGGTTAGGATGCCTTTAGCATTCACCAAAATATCCGCACCCAATTCACCCATCTTGTAATTGGCGGCAATATCATCAGCATGAATTTTTTCTGCACAGGCAAGAATGGCGGATTGGCGATCATCCCCCTGCCCTTCCAATACTACCTTCATCTGGTTTAAAGCCCAAAACAGATTAACTGCTGTCGGTCGGGATTGTGCCAGCAACTCAATATCCGTCAGAACATGCTGCCGCCAGCTATCAATAGATTGGGCATAATGTTGATAAACCGAAAGCACAACACCATAAGCGGCGGCAATCCCTATAGCAGGCGCACCGCGTACACGCATGGTGGCGATGGCTTCGGTAACGCCTTGGGCATCAGTATATTCATCGTAAACGATCTTTTCAGGCAACTGCCTTTGATCCAGCACTTTTAGGCTATGTCCGGTCCATTGCAAGGCCAAGACACCGGATTGTTTTTGATTTGTCATTTGTTTATAAGAACTAACGCTAAAAAGTTATAATTCGGCTAACTAAATCTGGAAACTAACATGATCGTCGATACCCTTATCCACGCCCGCTGGATTATACCCGTTGAACCGGAATCCGTAACCTATGAAAACCATACTCTAGTCATTGATAAAGGCCGGATTATTGACTTACAACCCACGGATGTCGCCAAGTTGATGTACCAAGGTACAACGACTGAAAACCTAGCCACCCACGCCCTGCTCCCCGGCTTCATCAATTGCCATACCCATGCGGCAATGACTTTGATGCGTGGCATTGCCGATGACCTGCCATTGATGGACTGGCTGCAAAACCATATCTGGCCTTTGGAACAAAAATGGATGAGCGAAGCTTTTGTAAGGGATGGCACTGATTTGGCGATTGCCGAAATGATATTGGGTGGGACGACTTGTTTCAACGATATGTACTTTTTTCCCGATGTAACAGCCCAACAAGCCATACAACATGGCATTCGTGCCAGTATTGGATTGATTGTTATTGATTTTCCAACCGTTTGGGCGGAAAACAGCGCATCTTATATCGCAAAAGGTCTCGATATTCACGATCAATTTCGTCACCAACCGCTTATCACAACCTCTTTTGCACCTCATGCGCCTTACACCGTCTCGGATGATCCCTTGCAAAAAATTAGGACATTGGCAGACGAGCTTGAAATACCTATCAATATGCACGTCCATGAGACTTTACATGAAGTGGATGAGGCACTCGCTAAAACAGGGCAGCGGCCACTACAAAGACTGCATAACCTTGGTTTAATTAATCCGTCATTTATAGCTGTTCACATGACACAATTGACTGCTGAAGAAATTGGCTTATTTGCTGAATCCGGTGCCCATATCGTGCATTGCCCAGAATCTAACCTAAAGCTCGCCAGCGGCTTTTGCCCTGTCGCACAATGCCTAGCCGCTGGCATTAACGTCGCGCTCGGTACTGATGGTGCAGCCAGCAACAATGACTTGGATATGATGGGCGAAATGCGGTCTGCCGCATTGCTTGCTAAAGCCGTCGCCCAAGATGCCAGTGCAGTTCCCGCCATGACGGCTTTGAGGATGGCAACCATCAACGGTGCTAAAGCTCTTGGACTAGATCACGAAATCGGCTCTCTAACTATCGGAAAATCTGCCGATGTCATTGCCATAAACCTCGATCATCTGGAAACACAACCATTATATGATCCCGTTTCACAAATCGTCTATGCCGCCAGCAGACAGCAAGTCACCGATGTTTGGGTCGCCGGAAAACAACTACTAAAACAACGGCAATTAACCACAGTTAATTTAGCCGCGCTGAAAACAAACGTCGCCGAGTGGCAACATCGACTATCAAGGTAAGGGAATCTCTAATACTTCAAAAAACTCCTTCACCCGTCGGGATGCCTACATGGATATAGCTAGTAGGACAATGCACGATGCTTGTATAGATACCTCTAGCCCTACGAGGGAGCGTAGCAAGGGTGTCGGGGATTTTAGAGATCCCATAAAGCAAAGCTTTTGACACAACGCGAGCATTGACAAGACGATTGTATGACCCAGCTTAGTTAGTCCTCTAATGAGTCCCACAATCGCCATGTGCTGATATTGGTGGGATAGTTGATAAAAAGGGCGAATGATTGTGTTTGAGTTTCTTTTTAAGCATTGAACAACTGAATCCAAAGTAAAGACCTGGAAAATATGTTTTGCTTGCTCTAAAACAATTACGCTATTTTTTGGACTCCTCCTAAATTAATCATGAATTGAACAGATAGAATTCTAACCATGAAACGTCATTTCCATCGCGCAATCACCATCGCCTTTATCACATTCCTGCTAGGCAGCGGTATTGATTACCTGACCAACCTGGAATCGACCTTGGGTTTGGATACCTTGTTTCAATTGCGCGGAGTACGCCCCCCTCCTCCCGAAGTCGTGGTCGTGGCTATGGATGAAACCTCAGAAACCCGTTTATGCATGGGGCAGGATTTAACCCGCTGGCGCAGCTTTCATGCCAAGCTGATTCAGGAGTTGCATCGCCAGGGTGCGGCGTTGGTAATTTTTGACCTTCAATTTATCGCACCGCATCCCGATAACGATCCAGCCTTTGCTGCTGCAATGCAGGCAGCAGGCAATGTGCTAGTGACCGACTGTGTACAGAAATTACTGCGCGGGGTTGAAGATTTTTATGGCCGGGATGAATGTTCAGAAAGCAATCAGGAACCTTTCGTCCAGAAGGAAGGCATACAAAAACAGCCACTTTCCGATCAGCTTATTGTTTTTCGCTTAATTAAATCGCCGCTGGCTCAGTCTGCATTGGATCATGCCCCATTTTATCTGACTAACGATGCTGAAAACCCTACCGTTCGGGAAGGCTGGACTTTTCTTAATTCGCTGGCAGAAGTGCCTACCTTATCAGTGGTGACGTGGCTGTACTATTTGCAGCGCTCTAATGCTTTACAAGGTATTACCCAGCCCAATGTGCTTTTTTCTTCTTGGTTAACAGAACAGCGTAGACAATGCGCTTCTGACTTATATGAAACCAAAAATTCACCAGCAAAATCTGGTTTGGAAAATCGTATTGGACAGTTGACATGCTTAGGTGACAGCCGATATCTTGATTTTTATGGTCCGCCACAGACCTTGAGAATGGAATCTTATAGTAATGTTTATGAAGGAAAGGTGGTCGATTTAAAAGGCAAGGTGGTTTTTGTTGGAAAGGCTAACCGCAAATTTTCACCAGGCAAAACAGACTATTTCCAGACGCCTTTCACCGACACGCATAGTGGCAAAATGGCGGGTGTAGAAATAATGGCTACGCAATTTGCCAATTTATTGGAAGGTCGTTTTATCGAATCGCCATTCCCTCCAAGCCTATTGCTTGTAATGTTCGGCTTACTGATTGGTTTATTATTGGCTCAGTTTGCTGGTCTATCAGGTATAGCGGCAACTTTAATGGTCAGCGGCGTTTATGTTGGCTTGGCTGTGTGGAGCTTCAATCGTAGCGGCTTGTGCTTGCCAATAGCCGTGCCGTTATTGATTCAATTACCTGTGTCGTGGTTTATTTCCTTATTGTGGTCACGCCGAGATCTGTTAAATGAAAGAAAACGGATTCTTGCTTTTGTCCGCCGCGTATTTCCACAATGGATGCCCTTACCATCATCGCCGGGGCAATGGTATCCAGAAAAAGGCGTGGCACAATTAACTTCAGAGCGGGATGTCTTTGGTTTGTGTCTTGCCACAGACATTGAAGGTTATACGACTGTTGCAGCGCAACATACTCCACATGAGATGTGGGAATTATTAAACGCGTATTATCAGGTATTGGGTTATCCGGTGAGTTCTCATAATGGCATCATCGCGGATGTAACGGGTGATGCTATGATGGCGGTGTGGATTAATTTACCTGTTTCAAGTCAAAGACTTGCAGCGTGTTTAGCCGCGCTAGAAATGGAACTGGCAGTTGAGCGATTTAATGAAAAATCTAATATAGGCCGCCTCCCCACACGCATCGGTTTACACGAAGGCGATATGACGCTGGGCAGCTTAGATGCCGGTGAAGGCAGTCATTACCGCGCCATTGGTGATACTGTAAATACCGCTTCACGCATTCAGGGTGTTAACAAATTTCTGGACACGCAGATTTTAGCGACAGCAACAATTGCAGCTAGCCTGGGCAATGTCATTTATCGACCAGTAGGTATCTTTCGCTTGGTCGGACGGGATGAACCATTAGAACTTATCGAAATTGTCGGCATGGAGGCCGATGCCAGCGTATCCAAACACGCTATATACAAGCAGTTCGCCCGTGGCTTAAGTGCATTTCAGGAAGGCCGATGGGAGGACGCAGCAGCTGACTTTCAAATGTCATTAGATAGTCATGGCTACGATGGCCCAACTCGGTTCTATTTGGATTTGGCAGTCGCTTATAAAAAAAATGAACCTCTGGAATGGGACGGTATTGTTGCGTTTGGTCAAAAGTAAGCCTGATTAGTAAGATGCTTCAGCCAAACGCTAGGTAGCCCCTTCTCCCTTCGGGAGAAGGTTGGGATGAGGGGATCTAAAAAGCAAAAAGCCTTATTGGAACCCCTCACTCTCTCCCACGGGGAGAGGGGTCAGTTCTTTTTAGCTGAAGCCATCCTCGCAATGGCAATTGATTTACGGAACTTTGCTGGCTTTGTTATCGCTTTGAGAATTATTGTGACTTCACTAAATTTGCCCTGTAACTCCTCATAAGTGCCAGAAACGCCAAGAAGTCATACAGTGAATGGATGATGACTGGCGTTAATAGGTTTCTATCCCCACCAATATCCAAGGCAAGCCCTAAATAAATACCGACCACCGTCGCCATTACGAAATAGAGTGGTGTGATGGCATGTACCATACCAAAAAGGATATTGCTGCCAATCAACCCAGCGATTGTTCCCCAAGATGATTCCATCCAAGGCTGGATTACACCGCGAAATAAAACTTCCTCGGAGATACCGGCGATTGCCGCCAACACGAATAAATCTGCCCAATGATGGCGATGTAATGCTGGCCCCAAGGTTTCCATAAGGAAACGCCGGATGGTGATGACGGATTCTGAGGTGAATTGTTCCAGCAATAAAAACAGCAAAAACAGAGGTATCGTACCCAATATTCCATATAGGATGGCACTTTCCGAGTAATGTAAATCAGCAAACGGGTTGATACCACTCATCCAACCCAACACTATCGCAACCAGGATTAGCGCGGCTTCAAATAGGCATGCGCTTTTGAAAAATCGCTCGGGGTTGAACGGGGAGTTATTCATGGAAATCTCAAAAAATTCAAAAAGCCCCTTATCCCTTGAGGGACGACCACCAGAGATGGTGGAAGTGCGGCAGGAGGTATGGAACCTGCGCCGTTAAGGTTGGTTGAGGGGGAATATAAAGTTGATCATATTCTCCTCACCCAACCCTCGCCAGCAGGAGAGGAGATTATTAGGTTTAGGCTTTCGGCAAAGTCACGCCCGTCTGCCCCTGATATTTGCCTCCTCGGTCTTTGTAAGACGTTTCGCAAACTTCATCACTGCCAAAAAACAGCATTTGAGCCACGCCTTCATTCGCATAGATTTTTGCTGGCAGCGTGGTGGTGTTGGAAAACTCCAGGGTGACGTGGCCTTCCCATTCCGGTTCCAGCGGCGTGACATTAACGATAATCCCGCAGCGGGCATAGGTCGATTTACCCAGGCATATCGTTAACACATCGCGGGGAATGCGGAAAAACTCCACCGTCCGCGCTAATGCAAAGGAGTTGGGCGGGATGATGCACACATCGGCTTTGATATCCACAAAGCTGTTCGGGTCGAAATTTTTGGGATCGACCACCGCAGAATTGATGTTGGTGAAAATCTTGAATTCGTCCGAGCAGCGTACATCATAACCGTAGCTTGACGTGCCGTAGGAGATTACCCGTCCTTGTTCGGAATCTCGGACTTGGCCGGATTCAAAGGGTTCGATCATGCCGTGTTGTTGCGCCATCCGGCGTATCCATTTGTCTGATTTGATGCTCATGAGTGGTAGCTTGTTGTTTTAGGAATAATTTTTACGTAGGATATATTGTATAACGAATTTTTATGTTGGTTGGGGTGAGTGTGCGAACCCCAACAATATAGATAGGCTTCGTTATGTTGGGCATCATTGCATTCAGCCCAACCTACGAGCTATTTAAGGTCGTAGTCGTAGGGCGGATTAGGCGCACAAATAGCTTAATATTCAGATATGCAAGAAGTTTCCGTGCGCCGTAATCCGCCGAATGGCAAGGGTACACCACACATTCGGCGGATTACGCCGCGCCCAAACTAAAGTGGCAAATCAAAATCCCTCTAAGATGCGCGGCTAATCCGCCCTACAGCTCTACATTTATGCGCCTTACGGGTTACATTTATGCGTCTTACGGTCTTAAAATAAAAGATGTTGCGATGGTAAATATAGTCGTTCACAAAATATTTATCCGAATTAACGGGTTAATTATTCGCTTCCATAAGTTTTGCGAATACGATCCTCATCGTCTTTAGGAAGTTTGTTAAGAAATTCTTTAGAAGGGACGAGCAAACGAAGTTTTTTAGTGTTTAGATCAAATTCGCCGACAAATTGTCGCATCCCGATAAATAACTTTTGCTCGTCCTGAGAAAGAACAGAAGAGTTAGGATAGAAGCTGTCCCAAGGGGCAAAATATAGAAGTGTCTGAACTTTATTTTCGGTATCAAGAGAAACTAAACAATCAGAAAGTGTTATTAATTTTACGCCATCGTTTTTTAACGAAATGGCTAATGGAGCAAAAGGAAGTTGAGTAATGGTGGAGGCATGCCAACGGGAGTTTTTTTTAGGTCTGGTGATACGAATAACTGAACCCGTAGACATGCCCATATGAGCCAAGCCTTCGATAGCCTGAATCCCTTCTTTTGTAATAAAAAAGTTGACAATTTGGTGGTTAGAAATTTTGTAATGTTGCCTACCATTGCGGCTGAACCAATAAAGAGCTGCACCGAACTCACCGTGATTGAAACCAATAAGCCAACCATTATTGACTGGGAAAAAAGTTGATGCACCACTAAACTCTTTTGTTAGAGGAGTAAAATTGGGATGGGCAGATTGGTTTCCGACGATCTCTTCATTGAGTTGCGCTAGCACTTGTCCATCTTTTTTGAAGACACTCCATGAAAGTTCGGAATAATTTGCAGCATAATCCCAAACCATTCGTGAACCTTTGTCCGACCACGGTGGAATAGCAACCTCTTGCCATTGAGCAATATTTCGATCATAACTCAGTTTATTTGCATTTGAGACTGAACAAAACGACAAAAACAGTAAAATTGTAATCAGTGGGTAATTTGAGGGTCGCTCTCGACCTCTAAATTTTATGTCTTTAAAATTTTTAAAGCTCAGCCACACAAAGTCTGTTTTAAACACTCCAACCTCGCCTTAAGTTAGGTATTTTGTATAACAATATTCGGAAACCGCGTACTAAAATCCTTCGCCTTCAACGCCAATTTCGCCGTCGCTTTACGGGCAATGGCTTTGTACATCTGCGCTGCTTGGCTGTCTGGATCAGCGGCGACCGTCGGTTGACCGGAATCGGCTTGTATACGGATGTTGATATCCAGTGGCAACGCGCCCAGAAAATCGACATGGTTGGTTTCCGCCATCACAACGCCGCCGCCGGTGCCAAAGATGGGTTCGCTATGGCCGCAGTTGCTGCAAATGTGCATACTCATGTTTTCGACAATGCCCAGTACGGGCACATTCACTTTTTGGAACATGCCCAGGCCGCGTTGGGCATCGATCAGGGCGATGTCTTGCGGCGTGGTGACGATAATCGCGCCACTGACGGGAATCTGCTGCGATAAGGTCAATTGGATATCGCCGGTTCCTGGAGGTAAGTCTACGATCAAGTAATCGACATTGTCCCAATTGGTGTCCCTGAGCAATTGCTGTAAGGCGTTGGTGACCATCGGGCCGCGCCAGATCATGGCCTGGCCTGCATCAACCAGATAACCGATTGACATGGTTTGGATGTTATAGGCAATCTTGGGCATCATGGTTTTGTTGTCCTTGCTTTCGGGATAACCGGACAAGCCGAGCATGGTGGGGATGCTGGGGCCATAAATATCCGCATCGAGGATGCCGACATTCGCACCTTCCGCCGCCAATGCCAATGCCAGATTGACGGCGGTGGTGGACTTGCCAACCCCGCCCTTACCTGAAGCCACGGCGATGATGTTTTTAATGTTAGGTTGGGGTTTTAAGGCTTGCTGTACGGCGTGGGAGATGATTTTGGTTGAGACTTCAATGGTAATAGAGCCAATACCATTAAGGGTTTTAAGTTGCTGTTTGACAACTGATTTCAATTCCTCGTGATAGCTTAAGGCCGGATAACCGAGTTCTATTTTGACAGAAACGACATTGTTTTCAATGTCAATGGATTTAACCGATTTTGCGGAAACAAGGTCGAGACCGTGATTGGGGTCGATTATGGTTTTGAGGATGTTTTCTACGTCGGTTTTAACTATTTCGGTCATTGGGATGGCGTCCTGGGGTTATGCACAAGCGTTGTTAAATTATGGTGACCACCTCTCCCTGGGGGAGAGTGCTGGGGTGAGGGGGAAATAAAAGAACAATTCATTTTAATTCCCCTCATCCTAACCTTCTCCCTCAAGGGAGAAGGGACTAGCCCGTTCTACTTCAACAGCATTTTAGTTTATTGCTGGGTTAGTCTACTGCCGCGTAAAAGTTGGTCATTTTATAAAAATGTACCAAGTACATAACATTTTACAGCAAATCAACCCACCATGCCCTACAGCTTCCCAATATCCCAAGAAGCCACCATTTATGCCATAATGGGCTATTGTTTTTGACTGTTTACTTACCCACAATCATGTCCACAAGAAAAATCCTCGTCACCAGTGCCTTACCTTATGCTAACGGCCCAATCCATATCGGCCATTTAGTCGAATACATACAAACCGATATTTGGGTGCGATTCCAGAAGCAACGCGGCAACCTGTGTTATTACGTGTGTGCGGATGATACCCACGGCACGCCCATCATGCTGAGGGCAGATATGGAGGGTATCACCCCAGAACAGCTGATTACCCAAGTGAGCAAGGAACATCAGGCGGATTTCGATGAATTCGGCGTGGCTTTCGACAATTACCACAGCACCCATTCGGAAGAAAACAAAACGCTATCCTCGTTAATCTATGAACGCTTGCGCGATGCCGGACATATTAACTCGCGCAGCATTACCCAGGGTTACGATCCGGTCAAGAAGATGTTCTTGTCCGACCGCTTTATCAAGGGCGATTGCCCTAAGTGCGGTGCTGTTGATCAATATGGAGACGGTTGTGAAGTCTGTGGTTCGACGTATTCCCCTACCGACCTAAAGAATGCTGTGTCGGCTATTTCAGGCGCAAAACCTGTTCCAAAAGATTCCGTGCATTATTTTTTCAATCTGGAAAACTTCAACGATATGTTACGGGACTGGACGACTGCCGGTCATTTGCAGCCCGAAATAAGCAATAAACTGGCAGAATGGCTGGACGGCGGATTGAAACAATGGGATATAAGCCGCGATGCGCCGTATTTCGGTTTTGAAATACCCGATGCGCCCGGCAAGTATTTTTATGTCTGGCTGGATGCGCCGATTGGATATATGGCGAGTTTCAAAAATCTCTGCGATAAGCAAGGGTTGGATTTTGACGAGTTTTGGCGCAAAGACAGCGATGCCGAGCTGTACCATTTTATCGGCAAAGACATTATCTACTTTCATGCCTTGTTCTGGCCTGCCATGTTAAGTGGAGCGCAGTTCAGGACTCCCAGTGCGATTTTTGCCCACGGCTTTTTGACCGTAAATAGCGAAAAAATGTCCAAATCCCGTGGCACGTTTATCAAGGCAAGAACTTACCTGGATCATCTAAATCCTGAATATCTGCGCTATTATTTTGCCGCTAAACTCGGTGCTGGGGTGGACGACATAGACCTTAATTTCGATGATTTTAGCCAGCGGGTGAACTCCGACCTAGTTGGCAAAGTCGTTAACATTGCCAGCCGTTGCAGCAGCTTTATCAGCAAACGCTTTGATAACCGCTTATCTGAAAACTGTTCAGAACCGGAATTATTTGCCGACTTTGTCAATGCGAACGAAACCATTGCCGACTTGTACGAAACCCGTGAATTTGCCAAAGCTATGCGCGAGATTATGGCCTTAGCAGACAAAGCCAACGCTTATATCGACGATAAAAAGCCCTGGTTGCTCGCCAAAGAAGAAGGTAAAGATCAGGAATTACAGGATGTATGTTCGATGGGACTCAACCTGTTCCGCGTTCTTACTGCTTATCTCAAACCCGTGCTACCTACCTTAGTTAAGGAAGCCGAACAGTTTTTGGCAATTGAAAGCCAACACTGGGTTGCCGGAATGCGACCATTAAAAGGCAATACAATCAATGAATTTAAACCACTGATGACACGGGTTGAAGCTGATAAAATCGCGGCAATTATCGATGCATCCAAAGAAAATCTGGAAAAAACCAGCGATAATTCTAAGGCCGAACCTAAGACTAAGCAATTCGAACCTATAGCAGCGACAATCCAAATTGACAATTTTGCGAAGCTGGATTTACGCATCGCCAAAATCATCAAGGCGGAAGCAGTGCCAGACGCTGAAAAATTATTGAAATTGACCGTCGATATAGGCGATGAAACCCGTACCGTGTTTGCTGGAATTAAATCCGCATACAAACCAGAAGATTTGGAAGGTCGGTTAACCGTAGTGTTAGCCAACCTCGCGCCACGAAAAATGAAGTTTGGCCTATCAGAGGGCATGGTGCTGGCGGCAGGTCTAGGTGGAAAGGATATTTTTGTGCTAAGCCCTGATGAGGGCGCAGTTGCGGGGATGAGGGTTAAATAAGCTTCTTATGGCTACGATGTTCGGCTTGCATGAATCCAAGCCGTTTGGCTGATATAATGTTCGGCTATTACAACCATTTTGCAACCAAATTACTTTATTCATGTACACCCTGATATCCAATCGAGACAATCGAGCACTCTCTCCTGAAGTTGAAAAAACCGGTGAAGCATTACGCAAAGATACCGCCCATTATTATGACCAATGTTATTGGGACTATCTGCTTACTTGGTGTAATCGGGACAATTTGGCATTTCATTATGGTTATTGGGATAAAGACACGCCATATCAACACCATGAAGCCCTGCTAAACAAAAACCAGGTGCTTTATGAGGCCGCGAAGATCAAAGCCAGTGAACGGGTGCTGGATGCGGGTTGTGGTGTCGGTGGTAGCAGTATTTGGATGGCGAAAAACTATGGTAATCGAGCCACTGGCCTGACCGTAAGCCAACAACAGGCAATATATGGCGGCAAACATGCCAAACGGCAGGGTGTTGGCGCATTGGTCGATTTTGAAGTCGCGGATTTTTGCCAAATGCCGTTCGAGGATGAATCATACGATGTGGTGTGGGCGTTGGAAAGCTCCTGTTATGCTGTCAATAAGGGCGACTTCTTGAAGGAAGCTTGGCGGGTGTTACGCCCAGGTGGACGTGTTGTAGTTTGTGACGGTTTTTTTACCCGGCGCGAATTCAATGCAGCAGAATGGAAAGAAATCATCACCTGCCTGAACGGCTGGGCAGTCCCCAACCTGTGTATTAAGGATGAATTCAGCGGCATGTTAGAACAGAACGGCTTTCATGATGTATCGATGCGCAATCTTATGCCGGAAACCATGGATTCCATAAATTACATGCTGCAAGTGGCGAAACGCTTACGGCCGATTCAAAAAGCCAGCGAGTGGTTAGGCCTCCGCACGGAAGGGCAAACGGCTAACTATTGGGTGGGTGTCGCTCAACATTACCTATTCACCAAGAATTTGACGGCTTACTGTATTTTTACGGCACAAAAATAAGTAATTGTTACAGGATTTGGTCTCCCACCAGTCAAATTGGTGTGATTAGGGTGAGAAACGACCCACAACTCACAAGTGCAGCTTCTGTATTCAATAAATATAACTAATGATGATACCGAAGCTAGACTATATAAAAAGTGTATATTGACAACTTATCCAAAGATTTCAGCCAAGAAATTTTGCATGGCCTGCCATGATCGTCTATCGGCATCGGCCTGATAAACCATGCCTGAATTGGCATCATTAGCAATAGGATTAGTGAAAGCGTGCGCTGTGTTGCCATAAGAAACAAACTGCCAATCAGCTCCGGCTAATGTCATTTCCTCCTGGAAAGCCAACACTTGTTCAGGCAACCCCATTGGATCGTCACGGCCATGTAAGGCAAGGATTTTTGCCCTGATTTTGTTGCCTTTAGTATTATCCGGTGTGCCAAGCAAGCCATGAAAACTCACCGCACCTTTAATATCGACGCCAGTCCGTGCTAAATCAAGAACGCATAAACCCCCAAAACAAAAACCAATCGCAGCGATTTTACTGTCATCCACCCAAGGCAGCAACTTAACCGTATTAAGGGCGACTTTCATACGTTGTTGCAATTTAGCCCGGTTTTCCATAAAAGGCTGCATCAAATTTGCATTTTCTTCGGCACTGGTTCCCAACACGCCTTTACCATACATATCAAGCGCAAATCCGACATAACCTAATTCCGCCAATTTCCTTGCCTTATCTGAGACAAAATTATCCCGACCGGCCCAAGTGTGGTTAATCAAAACAGCAGGTCTTCGGTCTGTAAAAGCATCATCAAAAGCAAAAAATGCTTCTAAGACAACTTCTCCATCCATGTACACAACAGTATTTTCGATGATTGCCATAATTATATCTTTAATATCTAATACTTAACCATAGTATGAATACGGCAACCCGCATTAATAGTAGGCATTAACTGGAATTATTGTGCGCCTTTGGTCGGTACAGCATCAACCGGCGTTTCAAAAGCGATGAACAGCACACACGCTTCAGCACTGGCGCAAAAAACGTTATGAGATCGTTTTGCTGGTCCGTACGCATAAGTCCCTGGCTTTATCACAGCTGTCTGTTGGCCTTCATAGGTTACATGAAGCTCTCCCGCAACCACCAAGATGCGCTCCGCCGACGTGTGACTATGGGTAGGAATAGTGGAATGGGCTGGCATTTTGAAGAATACGTCAGCGTTATCTTTTGCAAGATCGCCGTGCAACAAGGCAATCACGCAGCCTTTGGGCATAAATGCGGGACAGGGGTTCCACTTAAGTTGCGTATCTTGTACCGTACGAACCAGTGCTGGCTCTTGTGCGGATGCTTGTATATCAGCGAACGAGTCAGTGATACCCAGCAAAAACAGCAACGCAGTCAATGTAGCACAGCTTATAAAGCTTTTCATAAACATAGTGTATCTCCTCTTTTTAGCGTTACCTAGGCTGATGTCCAAGCAACTTAATTTATTAAGATGAATTGCTAGAATAGCATGTGCCTGACATCTCACCAACACGCAGAAATCATTTAAAACCCGCTTTTTGTAGGGTTTCTAAAAACCCTAATGAGGCATCTTCAACCATATCCAAAACCTGTTCAAAACCGAGTTTCTCACCGTAATAAGGGTCAGGGACTTCGCGTACGCCTAAATGTGGCGCATAGTCGAGAAAGTATTTAACCTTATCTTTGTATTCATTTGGACATTCATGAATAAGTATCGAGTAATTCTCGTCATCCATCGCCAGCACATAATCGAAGTACTCAAAGTCGCTGCTATGAACTTTTCTGGCGCGTAATTGCTGTAATTCTACGCCCCGCTTAAGGGCGGCTTGCTGGGCGCGGGCATCAGGCGGATTACCGACATGATAAGCGTGAGTTCCGGCTGAGTCGATGGTAAACCGTGACGTAAGCTTTTTTTCAATAATGAGTTTGGTAAATACACCTTCAGCCGTAGGAGATCGGCAGATATTGCCCATGCACACGAAAAGCACTTTAATTTTTTCCATATTATTTTCGATTTTGTGATGCTCTTTAGTGAAAAAACAGCTTAAAACAGCAGAAAAGAAAGTAAATAATTAACGAGTAAGAACAGAGTAATCCATGCAACTCGTTCAGTCATGGACAGCCTTTGCCAATCACTACTTATAGCGGCTCTTAAATCCGTCCATTCATTGTTAAGGTTTTGACGGACACCGCTAAAAAGGTGCGCCAACGCTTTCCAAGCCAGATAAATTAAGATGCCGCCGACGGCTAGTAATATATAAAAAACAATCAGTTGAGTTTCATGCAAATCGGTATGAAAAAAATATTCAACCAGCTTATCTAGGCCTGATTCAATTATCTCGAATATTATGTGCGAACTTTCCAATAGAAAATGAAAAATTACATCATACATCGCCACCAGAATACTGAACGCGACTCCGAACAGGCTTAGGTGAAATAGAATTTTTCGATACACTTGTGTATGCATTGGCTACTCGACTAGGAATGCAATGACAGAAATTTAAGTCTTTTTGTTAACTTACCCAAACCCTGGCATTTTTAAACATCCTCATCCAGCCACCATATTCCTGCCAGTCTCGAGGATGCCACGAATTCTGCAATGCCCTGAAACACCGTTCTGGGTGCGGCATCATGATAGTAAAACGTCCGTCAGTTGTCGTCAATCCGGTAATTCCGAATGGTGAACCATTGGGATTTGCCGGAAATTGCTCGGTTATTGCACCGTAATTATCGACATAACTCAAGGCAACTTTACTTTCCTTTATAGCTATAGACGGATCGCCCGTAAAATCTGCGCGACCTTCGCCGTGTGCAACCACAACGGGTAGTCGTGAACCGGCCATGTTTGTGAATAAAATTGATGGCGATGCCTGGACTTCAACCATGACAACCCTAGCCTCAAATTGTTCCGAATTATTACGCATAAAGCGCGGCCAATGCTCTGTGCCGGGAATAATCTCCTTTAACCCGGACATCATTTGGCAACCGTTACACACCCCTAAGCCGAAACTGTCTTGACGTGCATAGAATGCTGAGAATTCATCCCTGGCGCGTGAATTAAACAGAATGGACTTAGCCCAACCGCCACCTGCACCCAATACATCACCGTAAGAAAAGCCGCCACAGGCAACCAGTCCAGCAAATCCAGATAAGCTAACACGTCCGTGAATAATGTCGCTCATGTGGACATCCACACTCGTGAATCCAGCTCGATCAAACGCCGCCGCCATTTCCACATGACCGTTAACTCCCTGTTCACGCAAAATGGCTATTTTGGGCTTTGCAGTGTTGATATATGGCGCGGTAAAGTCGTCGTTGACATCAAAGGTCAACACCGCACACAACCCTGGATCCATATCGTCAGCAATCCGCTCAAACTGTTGACGGGCGCAATCAGGATTATCGCGTAAGGCTTGCATGCGGTAACTCACTTCTGACCACGTTGATTGCAATTCAGCCCGATTAGCACAATAGACGAGCTTATCGGCATGATAAATCGACAATTGTTGTCCTTCGACTAATCCACCTATGATATGGACACCGCTTGAAAAGCCGGCTTGATTGAATAGCCTAATGGCTTCATCGGCATCATGACGTTGCACTTGGACAACTGCGCCCAATTCTTCATTGAACAGTGCCGATAAGTTGTCATCACCAAGATTGTCGATATTTAATGCCACGCCCAACCTACTGGCAAAAATCATTTCCGCTACGGTTGCCAACAAGCCACCATCGGAGCGGTCATGGTAAGCCAACAGTTTATTTTGATTATTTAAAGCTTGGATGGTGCTGAAAAAGCCTTTCAATAATGCTGGATCATCAAGGTCTGGGCTTACATCACCCATTTGTTGATAAACCTGCGCCAATACCGATCCGCCCATACGGTTTTTGCCCAGCCCCAAGTCAACCAAAATCAGTACGCTATCGGCAACATCCTGTAATTGCGGGGTAAGTGTTTTGGTAATATCAGCAACAGGTGCAAATGCCGTAATAATAAGCGACAACGGCGCAGTCATAGTCTTTTCGTCCGTCCGATCTTGCCAGACGGTTTTCATGGACAAAGAATCTTTACCTACTGGAATGGCAATGCCCAGATCTGGACATAATTCTAGCCCAACCGCTTTGACCGTATCATACAAAGCGGCATCCTCGCCTTGATAGCCCGTTGCTGCCATCCAGTTCGCAGATAATTTAATATCGCCTAATGCTTCAATACTTGCAGCAGCAATATTGGTAATCGCCTCGCCAATTGCCATCCGGCCTGATGCTGGCGCGTTGATGACGGCAATGGGTGTGCGTTCGCCCATCGCCATCGCTTCGCCCGTTATTGCGTGAAAACCTGATGCCGTGACGGCAACATCGGCAACCGGCACTTGCCAAGGCCCGACCATTTGATCCCGTGCAACCAATCCGGTAACGGAACGGTCACCAATGTGGATCAAAAAACTTTTGTCGGCGACTGCCGGGAAAGACAAGACACGTTTGATTGCATCACCTAACTGGACTTCACTAAAGTCCAAAGCAACTGTAGGCGATGTGATACGCTCAACCTTACGGTGCATTTTAGGCGGTTTGCCAAACAGCACTGACATGGGTAGATCGACTGGCTTGTTTCCCAATAATGAATCGCTAAGTTGTAAGTGTTCTTCCTCAGTCGCCTTACCTATTACCGCATACAGGCAATGTTCACGCTCACAAAACGCAGTAAATAATTCTAACGCCTCTGGCTTAATGGCGAGTACAAACCGCTCTTGCGCTTCATTGCACCAGATTTGCATGGGTGACATCCCCAGATCGGCATTTTGGACATCGCGTAATTCAAATTGACCGCCACGTCCGCAATCATGAATGATTTCCGGCACAGCATTAGATAATCCGCCTGCACCAAGGTCATGGATGGAAATAATCGGGGAATCGTCACCCAAGGCGTTGCAATGGTTGATAACCTCCTGACAGCGTCGCTGCATCTCAGGATTTTCACGTTGGACGGAAGCAAAATCGAGATCTTCTGCGCCTGATCCCGATGCTTGCGATGAAGCCGCACCACCGCCTAAACCAATTAACATGGCAGGGCCGCCCAAAATAATAATGAGTGCGCCAGGTGGAATAGGCTGCTTGTTCACCAGCATGGAACGGATGGCACCCATGCCGCCAGCAATCATGATCGGTTTGTGGTAACCCCTGTATTCATTATTGCTTACAGGTTGTTCAAAGCTGCGAAAATAACCGGCCAGATTGGGGCGGCCAAACTCGTTATTGAAAGCTGCACCACCTAATGGGCCTTCCAACATAATCTGTAAGGCAGACGCAATGCGTTCAGGTTTGCCATTATCGGCTTCCCAAGGTTGGACAAAGCCAGGGATTTTCAAATGCGATACTGAAAAACCCATTAACCCAGCCTTGGTTGCAGAACCCCGTCCCGTCGCCCCTTCATCCCGTATTTCACCGCCAGAACCCGTTGCCGCACCAGGAAAAGGTGAAATGGCGGTTGGGTGATTGTGGGTTTCAACCTTCATCAGCAAATGCGCTGCTTCTTCGGTATAACCGTATTCGCCAGTCATCGGATTACGGATAAAAACCTGTGTGTTAGCGCCTTCAACGACGGAGGAGTTGTCACTATATGCCGTTAAAATTCCTTTCGGGCTTTTAGCCGATGTATTACGGATCATAGCGAACAATGATTGTGCTTGTTCTACACCGTCTATTGTCCAATCAGCATTAAAGATTTTATGGCGGCAATGTTCAGAATTTGCCTGGGCAAACATCATCAATTCCACATCGGTTGGATTCCTGCCTAACGTTTTAAAACTGGCAGTTAGATAGTCAATTTCATCCCCAGATAATGCCATTCCTAATTGCGTGTTGGCCGTTACCAGTGCATCGCGCCCCTGCCCTAAAACATCCACCGATTGCAATGGTTTGGGTTGGTGTTCGGCAAAGAAATCAGGGTCGATTTCGGTAAAGCAGACGGATTGGGTCATGCGGTCATGAAGCAAAGCCGATAAGCGTTTTCTAACATCATCAGACAAGACGGCATTTGTTGTAATCGTATATTCAATGCCCCTCTCGATACGTCTGACGGCATTCAGCCCACAGCGTTGGGCGATTTCAGTGGCTTTGCTGGACCACGGGGAAATCGTTCCAGATCGTGGCACAACTAACCACTTTTGGGGAAGCAAATTGTGAACAAGCTTTTGTGTCCCATCAACCTCTTGCACACCATAAGACAGCAAATGATTTAATAAAGCTAACTCAGGCTCTTTCAAATCTTCGACAATATCGACAAAATGAACAAACCGCGTTGTTTCTAAAGAAACGCTGGGTACTATCGCTCGTAATTGTGATTCCAGCCGATTGATACGAAAATCTGATAAGGCGGATGAACCAGGGAGTTTAAGCATGTGGGTAATAACAGGTAGAAGTTGGGTTAGCACCATATATAAGGTTGCTTGAGTATTCGAGATTATGTGTGGACGACAAGCTAATGCAGCGCACGCACTAAAAAGACACGTTCCTCACTTAGCCTTTTCAGCCAAATCAGCCTTAATGGTATCTGCCAACACTTTTAGCAAGCGCAATGCAGCAGCATCATTCAGCAATGGTAAGTGTTCTTCATTCAAGACAATCACATCAGTTTGTTGGTCGTGTTGTTCCAGCTTGAGGACATATTCTTTTTCATTGGTGTTTATGCCGTGAAAAAAGAACGTAATTTCATCCATAAACCCGTCATCTTTCGCCTTTTTTTCGTCTGGGTCGTACTGGATAGTGATTTGTGCCTTATCGTGGTTACGTTCAGTGACTTCAATAGTCTTATGGCTTAACGCCTTATTAACCGCTCGCCAGGCTTTTGAATAGCCCGCACCTAAGCGCAAACGGCTTTCGCCATCATCATACTTGATGATTTCGACAGATGAAATCGCATCCTGCCCGTCGGCTTCATCGGCTGGCGTTACGGGGGTGCTGCTTACAGTATCAGCCGTAGCGCTTGGTGTTGCTTCTGCGACATTATCGGATGAGGCATTACTTGCTGGCGGTTGTTCTGAATTATCGATAGCCGTGCCAGCTTCGCTTCCTTCATTTTTCACGCCAGATGATGTCACATCCGAAGTGCCATTCGTAGGCTGATTTTTCCTTAACTCCGCAGGATAATTAATCATCGGGATCTCAGTCGTGTATTGGTAATCCCGCTCTTTATCGGGGAAAAAACTTTGCAGATAACTGCACCCCGCCAAAACGACTGTGACAGTACCGATTAAGATAATCCCAATTCTATTTTTCATAATGTTAAACAACTATGTCAGCTTGCTGCATAGCTTGCCGCACAGCATCATAAGAATCTTCCGTCAACCAGGTTAATGGCAAGCGAATTCCCTTAGCCATCAAACCCATTTCTGCTACCGCCCACTTAACTGGGATAGGATTAGCCTGTATAAACAGATGCTTATGTAAACCGACTAATTTATTATCAAGTGCTAACGCCATGTCAGCATCTCCCTTAATCGCCGCCATAAGCATTTCATGTACCAGTTTGGGCGCGACATTGCCAGTGACGGTGATACTCCCATTTGCCCCCATCAAGCAGGCTTCACGGCTGGTGGCATCGTCGCCGCTATAGATGGCAAAGTCAGCACCAGCCAAAGCCCTGATGGCTTTGATTCTGGTTAAATCGCCTGTCGCTTCCTTTACGCCGACAATGTTAGGTAAGTAAGATAGCCGCCCCACAGTTTCCGGCAACATATCGCAAGCCGTACGTCCGGGGACATTATATAAAATCTGTGGAATATCAACCGCTTCACTAATGGCTTTATAATGCAGATATAAGCCTTCCTGAGTTGGTTTGTTGTAGTAAGGCGTTACGATTAAACACGCATTAGCACCCACTTCTTTTGCTCGACGCGTTAAAGTTATCGCTTCAGTCGTTGAATTTGAACCTGTCCCGGCAATCACAGGAACGCGACCTTGGGCGTAACCCACAATTGCCTTTATTACATCGCAATGCTCATCCTCATCCAAGGTAGCAGATTCGCCCGTAGTACCTACAGCAACGATTGCATCAGTGCCCTGCCCTATATGGAATTCGACTAATTTCTGTAAACTTGCCCAATCCACCGCACCAGTTTCATCCATGGGCGTGACTAAAGCGACGATACTACCTTGAATCATGAATTCTCTCGATCAGAATGGCTATTTTTAAAACATAGCCATTATAACAAGCAAATCACTAAAATAGGTATGGGATAAGGCCTCTACTTTGGCAGACCAACTTCTCGGATTGTCTTACCCACCGAAGAGCAGCTCGACTACATGGACACATGCTGGCGGAAAATATTCAAGCATTTTCGATATTCGTCGGATTTCTGTGACTTAGCGACATATAAGCGGTTGAGGAATCCAGCACAAATAAGTACGCTAAAACAGCGCAAAAGACTGAGCACCTGTTTCCGGAAAAAATGGCGCAGATAAATAGTGATTAAATCTTTAGGGAACCTCTAATAATCCCCTCTCCCTCTGGGAGAGGGCTAGGGTGAGGGATATAATTGCTTGATTTTATTACCCTCATTCCGGCCTTCTCCCAGAGGGAGAAGGAGTTTTTTGAATTTTTAGAGATTCCCTTTAGTCCAAGCATAAATTAAAAAGGGGCTATCAAAGCCCCTTTTTTGGATACCTAATTAAATTCTCAAAACTTACTCTCTGATAATTTGTTTAGCTTTTACAAATTCCACTTACTTTCCAGAATGTTTTTCTTCCAATGTGCCGGCATTTGAGCTTACAAACTTCTTAGGATTAGTATTCTTCATTGTATGTTCAGGTTCTGGTGCAGCCTCGGCTGCAGGCATTGGGTCGCTGTTTTGCATGTGATGGCCGAGTATGGGTTCGGCTTTGGGTTCAGCTGAAGGATTGCTGTTTTGCATCTTCATCTCGGCAGTTGCTATCCCAGAGACAGAGAAAGCAAGTAAGGTTGCTAATATCAAGTTTTTCATCTTTCGGCCTTAAGTTGTATCGTTAATTTTGCCTTGTTACCAATGAATATTGATAAAAGGAAACTTACCCATTACGGGCATCGCCATTCTTGCACTTTTAGCAAAGATAACCTTGATATAGATCAAACCAAGTTAAATAACTGATGTTACATAGAATAATTCCTGCGATTCCCCATAAGCCATCCCCAAATGGGATGGAGCAAACTCCGTCTCTGGTAAATTACCTTTTACCTTACAGCCGCCGCGAGACTGTGCGAACGGCTGCCTGGCCTTCAACATTCATCATGCTCACGCATACTCTTGCTGGGTTGTTTAGTTGTTAAGGTCACGGTAGCGGAATTGCTGGTGGCCTTGCCGTCTGTCACTTTATAGGTGAAGCTTTGCGTACCGTGGAAACATTTCTTGGCTGGGGTATAGATAAAATGCCCATCTGAGAATAAGCTTACCTTGCCACCATCTCGACGGAACTTGATGATGATGGGCTTGCTGGCCGTGGCACCGACTACGGTCAGCTTATCGCCTTCCCCATCCTTATCATTTTTTAACACGCCAGGCGCGGCAACAGTGGCAGGTTTATTATTTTGGGGAACAGTCAGGGCATAGCTATCGTTTGCTGCAACTGGCGGGGTATTGACTGGCGTAGCATACAGTTTTATCCGGTAAATCACGCCGCCCCCAAATTGTCCACCCCCGTTATTTGTCCCATACAAATTGCCATCACTGGCTTGAATGAGCCTCGTGGTTCCTCCCTTGTTCGCTTCAAACTCGTGCAGAACGGTATAGACTGGTGTTGCCCCAGTGATATCGAGTTGAAAAACTGTGCCTTCATTAGTCCCATTGCTACTGGCGGTGGTGCCATAGAGCTTGCCATCACGGCTTTGGGTTAGCTGTCCTGGGCTCATACCAAAGGAAGGGGGGATGCCTCTATCGAAGTGGTGCAGTACGGTATAAATTGGCGTAGATCCAGCAGTGTCGATTTGGATAATCGTACCATTGTTAGCATTGCCGCCAGAAGCATTGATTCCATAGAGTTTGCCGTCAATGCCCTGGATCAGGGACGGAACAACTTCATTGACTCCGTCGAAATTGTGCAGAACGGTTTTAACTGGCGTAGACCCATTGGTTTCGATCTGAAAAACTGTGCCTTTATCAAAGCTGCCACCATAGTCGGTAGTACCATAGAGCTTGCCGCCACTACCCTGGATCAAAGTAGCTGTGCTGCTGTTGAAATCTTCGTTGGTCCTGTCGAATTCGTGCAAAAAGCTATAGATCGGTGTCGCTCTTGAGATATCAATCTGAAACACTCTGGCTTTATCTAAGTCAAAGTTGCTAATAGAAACGAAGGTGCCATAGAGCATGCCTTTACTACTTTGAATCAAACCTCCTCCAGGAGAAGATGCATGATTTGTCTGTCCAGGATCTGAAAAATAACGCAGAACACTATAGGTAGGCACCAGCCCAGAGATATCGATCTGGAAAACAGACCCTTTAGAAAAATCACCGGTGGTTCCATAGAGCTTTCCGTCACTGCCTTGGATCACCCCAGATTGAGGGATTGATTCTTTAATACCGTCAAATTCGTGCAAAATACTGTAGTTAGGTTGCGGCCCATAGGGGTCGAGCCGAAATACCGTGCCTTTATCAAAGCTGCCACCAGAATTGGTGGTGCCATAGAGCTTACCGTCTCTGCCTTGGATCACCCCAGATTGAGGGGTTGAGCCTTTATTGCCGTCAAATTCGTGCAGAACGCTATAGATCGGCATCGCCTCCCCCGTGGGGTCTAACTGGAATATTGTTCCAACCAGACCACTGCCACCAGAATTGGTAGTACCATAGAGCTTACCGTCTCTGCCCTGGATAAGATTACCAGACGGAGCTTTTCCCTTGATCGCATCAAACTTGTGCAAAACGCTATAGACTGGCGCGCCCCCAGAAATGTCAAGCTGGAACACAGACCCAGTGCCCCCAGTCATGGTTCCGTAAAACTTGCCATCACTACCCTGAATCAGGCTACGGTTTTGCCCACCACCGTCATCGAAAGCGTGTAAAACGGTATAAACTGGTATCGGCCCGGAAAGGTCAAGCTGGAACATAACATATCTGGCCAAATCATTATAACCGGTAATTCCATAAAACTTGCCATCACTCCCTTGAATCAAACCAGCGGATGGACTCCCTCCCTGATCGAATGTACCGTGGAAGGGAAAGGAATGCAGGAGACTATAGACTGGCGTGGCTCCTGAGGTGTCGATACTAAACACTGTCCCCAGGTTCGCGGCCCCATTCGAGAGGGTCGATCCATATATCTTGCCGTCACTGCCTCGGCTAAGGACTCCGGCGGAAGAGTTTTCAAGGTTACCTTCTAAACTTTGCAGTGTTTTAAAGACTGGCGTGGGTAGGGATATGTCGAGTTGGAACAAGCTGCCAAACATAGGAATACCATGAGAAATACCTATGCTCATTCCATATAGCTTGCCGTCACTGCCTTGAACCATGCTGGTTGACGGTCGCTCTATGTAGTGTCCCCCGCCAATGAAGGAATTCAGGACGGTAAAAACCGGTGCCCCCCCAGTAGTCTTGAGTTGGAAAAGCGTGCCAGAGATAAACGGGCAAAATCCACTACAAAAACTATTACCTGCGATAAATCTAAATTCACCCGAGGTAATTCCATAGATATTGCCATCACTGGCCTGGATGATGCCGGCATCGGGGACATAATCGGCAAAATGATACAGAACGGTATAGACAGGTGTCGCCCCAGATATATCAAGCTGATAAATCGTCGCTGCAACACCGCGTGTGGCCCCGTATAACTTACCGTCACTACCTTGAATCACCCCAGATGTGGACGACGGGCGGTTGCTTTCATCAAAGGAGTGGAGGGCGCTGTAGTTACCTGATGTATCGATCTTATACACAGCCCCGAGGCCATTGCTGCCGCCGAACTGAGTTGTGCCATATAAGTTGCCATTGGCATCCTGGATCAGTTTACCGCTAGGGCTACCCTCCTGCTTACCCAAGGATTGCAGCAATTCAAACTCGGGAGCCATCGCCGCTATGGCAATAGGCGAAATAACACCGAGCATGAACATTATTCCCAGTAAAAACTTGAGTTTTAAAAGAATACTTGGCTTAATATGCAGCATTATGGCTTCCTCTTCTCATGGTAATGTCTTGAAATCAACCAACCTCAATTCTAACCTAGAAAGTTCGTTTCACCACTAGGTTCATTTCAATCAGTTGCTCTCGCAACTCGGCAAACAATTGTCGGGCGACAACGGCCAAATGGTTGTCGGCATCCTCTAAAATGTCCGGCAACTGCCGACGCAAGGTGGCCAGTCCTGCCGCAACGACAATGCCGTATTCGCCTAATAACCCCAGAGCCCGGTTCGCCAGTGCGATACGTCCCTTCACCAATCCGCTCCGTATCCGGTGCAGCATCTGAATGTCTTGTTGCTCGACACACTATATAAGGGCACAAAGCGCATGTTGGGGCGGCTGACGGCTTCGCAGATCGCTTCGGCATCATTGGCATCATTTTTGTTGCCTTTGACGTAGGGCTTAACTAACTGCGGACTGATTAATCGGGCATCATGCCCCAGTTTAACCAACTCCCTGGCCCAATAGTGAGACCCTCCACAGGCTTCAAGGCCAACCAGACAAGCCGACAAGTTGGCGAAATACGCCAACACTTGGCTACGCTTAAGTTGTTTACGTAGAACAGGTTTGCCATGCCCATCAACACCATGTACCTGAAATACACTCTTTGCAATGTCTAAACCAATTGTCGTAACATTCATCTCGGATTCCTCGCTTTCTGTTAAGTGGCTGTCACATGTCCACTTTGGCACATCACGATGCCGATGGGAAGGCGAGGAGCCCATACCATCATCTTATGCAAAATTGCGAAAATTATAAAAGAATGTGTCCGGTTTAGTGTAGCCACATCAGATTTAGGAGAAGTTGCAGGACAAACTGTTCTTTTAGTTTATTAACCCCTTTAAATGGTTTTAAGGGCGATCGCAGTGAATTGAAAGAAGCTCGGACTTTTTTTATCACATAAAGCTGTTATAATCCTCAGCCTTGGTGGGACGCTGTTAAAGAGCGGCGGGTTTTTAATACAAATAGGGAGAGTAGCCATGCTTATCTTGACTCGTCGGGTAGGGGAGACATTGATGATAGGTGATGAAGTGACCGTCACTGTTCTTGGCGTTAAAGGAAACCAGGTTCGCATAGGTGTCAACGCACCAAAAGAAGTCTCTGTTCACAGAGAAGAAATATACGAAAGAATTAAAAAAGAACAGTCCGATTCGACGGGTTCTGAAAGATAAGCCAGTTTTAGGAGAGATGGCCGAGTGGCTGAAGGCGCTCCCCTGCTAAGGGAGTATGGGTTTTAAAGCCCATCGAGGGTTCGAATCCCTCTCTCTCCGCCAATATCTAAAAAATAGTTCGGCCTGGCTGAACTTTTATTGACAAACATTCAACATAAAAGGATAATCGGCGGTTCAATAAAGCGCCCGTAGCTCAGCTGGATAGAGTACTCGGCTACGAACCGAGCGGTCGGGAGTTCGAATCTCTCCGGGCGCGCCAATTGAAGAAATAAAGTCAAAACATATTATTCCCCTGTAGCTCAGTCGGTAGAGCGGGTGACTGTTAATCACTAGGTCGGCGGTTCGAGCCCGTCCGGGGGAGCCATATAAATCAATGCCTTATTCCAATTATTTTAAAGCAATGTTTATCTTGTGGTCACTTCAGTGGTCACTTTGATTTGACTTGAATTCGCCACACAATATCAATTATTCATCCGTAACATTTTTTTGGCATAAAGAAAAAATAGTGATGAATGTCTTTCGTATTACACGAATGATCCAAATGAAGACTACTCCCGCGAAGCCCTATTCTCATAAAATTCCATCACTTTAGTTGCCAACCACATTTGCGGGTTTTTTATGACCGGCGGAGGAACTTCTCCGGCCTTACGCATTTTCCAGAATTGTGTCCGCGTAACGCCAAGCTTCGCCACCATGTCGCTAATCTTTAGAAATTCTTTATCTGTTTTGTTTGTCATATTGGGACCTACCAATAAAGCTGTCGAAAACGGTTGCTGTCATTTTTGAGACATAAATATTAAACATCTTTAGTTCCGCATAAGACTCAACGACCTGGCCAGGGTAGATGAGTCAGATGCAGGGTGGCTTGCCAGGTTACTTATTTGTCTTTATCCTTACCATCGCCCCTCCCCAAGTAATGGGTGGTAATCGACTCCCTGGAATGCCCCAGTTCATCAGCCACCTGGAGGCGGGCGGCTCGGTCATCCTCGCGGTTGACCAGCTTGCCACCCCTGACCGGCGAATCCTGGCCGCTGAGTTCCTTATAGCGGTTATGGGCATAGGTATGGCGAAGGCCGTGGGCGGTGAACCCGTTTTTCCGGGTAATCCCACAACTACGCAGAACGTAGTAATAGTGGTTTTTCCACTGCGCCAAAGACCTGTTTGGGTCACTGGTGCTACTGTCTTTCGTTGCCGCATACGTCTTAGCCTGTTCGATCAACGCTTTTTGTTCCAGGGTATTGATACCCACCACGCGTGGCCTGCCGCCTTTTGTGCCGACCGACACGTCAAGATAACTGCCCTTGTCCGCCAAATACGGGCGCAACATCATGGCTTCCTTGCTCCTTAACCCAGATTCAAGTTCCAACCTGAGCTGCAACCCGACCCGCGCATCTTTTTGGCTGATCTCATCCAGCTTGGCAATCACATCAATACCTTGGGCTGCCCAGGAATGGTCATAAGCACAAATGCTTGACCGTTGAACCAAAGCCAAGTCAACATACTTGTGGGTGGCTTCGACCATGCCATCCTTACCGATCCAATGGGCAAAGACCCGCAGCATCGAAAACTTGCCCTGGATGGTGGCCGGCTTCAGTTTCCCTGCAATGGTTTGCTGCTCATAATGCTTACCAAGGGCAACGATATGCTTGCCCTTCAGGTTCTTGGCATCGGGCAGCTTGAAGCCCAAGGTTTCCAAGTCCCGGACGATTTTATGCAGCCCATTGGCATATTTATTCCTGGTGGCGTGGCTGGAGACCGAGCCATCGACATTGGCATTAATGTTGGCCGTAATGATCCGTTGCAAACTGTCCCTGCAACAGCGTATAGGTTTGGTCATGCTCATCATCATTCACCTCAAAGGTATGTTACGGTTAGGAAACCAATGGTAAGGGAGTGGCCGTCTTTCTAAGTACGATATCGCCCTGGCGCATTGGCTTTCCGTTTAATTTCAAAATTAACCATTTACTTACTTGGCATCACTTAAGCGTTTACCCGCTACGCACGCCACTGTTTCCAGCAGTAGTGCGCACCCAGGTTTTCTGGGCAAGGGTGCAGCGATCCGCCGCACCCAAGGCATGTTCCTTCGGACACAAAACTCTTCTGATCGCGCTTTGTCCCAGTCTGCCAACAACCGGGAGCCACGACTGCCGCACCGCCACCGACAGGAGCCTGGATAGGCTCCCCATCCTGTGGCCGGCGTCCCGCCGGATTGCGCCAATTTCCTTGTATTGGCCGGGGCAACCGGCCTTTAACCTGCATTCAACTATTTGTTATCTACCTGTGCGCTGTTGAATTTTTCCTGGAAGCTGCGCCAGTTGTGGGCTGGCGCAGGCTTCCGCCGCACTCTCTTTTGACTTTGCCAGTGCAAAAGAGAGTGCGCGGCCAATTCACTGCGGCAAAACGCGGGGCAAGCCAGTGCTCTGGCATGCGCAGGACAAGCGGGGGCTTGTCGCCGGACAAGTAGGGACCCAAGTCATTTCAGGTTTTTAATGGCAAACGAACGGCGACAACGCCAAAACCGTCTGCGGAGTGAAATGTCAGTGCCGGGGGCTTTCTTTCGGGCA
>NZ_JBEBKJ010000010.1:0-68858 GCF_040079455.1 Methyloglobulus sp.
CATTCAAAGTTAGGCTATCAATCCCCGTTGCAGTTTGAGCGGGATTTTTATAAGAAGGCTGTCTAAAAAAGTGTCCGGTTTATATTGACCATTACAGTTAACGCCGCTAAGCTTGTTGCGCTTCACTTTTTGTGGCATCACCAATGGATTGACGGTGTCTGCAAAAAGCCGAATGACATGCGCATCAATGGTGTCCGTCTTGGCATGTCGGCCCAGTGCTTTCGCGTAATCCCTGGCTCGTTTTGGGTTGACAATGCTGACATCAATGCCCCGTGTTAGCAGAAATGCCGCCAACAGCTGTTCATAGCCCCCAGTTGCTTCCATGACAACCCGTGTCAATGGGGGGGGGGCTATCCTTCTTAAAAACTGTTCAAATCCTTTAGGGTCATTATCAATAGCCATGCCTTGTTGGCTACCAAACAAGACATCCAGTTTCTGTTTGGGAATGTCAACGCCTATGTTGTATTCGTATGTTTTTGTCGTCATAATCAAATTCTCGGGTTCTCAGCCTTGTGGATACGGAATCTTATATTCCTGGCAACTGTTCGAGTTAATGGGGGGGATGATGTGGCGACCATCGCTCTCCAACGGTCTCTGTAGAACCAGAGGGGTATCGGTCTACCACATCAGTTTTATTAGAAATCCTATTTTAATAAAAACCTCTTGTTCACGGTTGCTTAATCATACAAGGGACGGGGTGGGGAGAATAAAATCAACTGTTTATATTCCCCCTCATCCCGACCTCCTTCCCCAAGGGAGAAGGGGTAAATACTTGTGTAGATACTTATGCCTTAAGGGAGAGGGGATTATAAGAGGTTATGATTAGTCATGGTTTTTTTACCCACCGTTTACAACTCCTCAGCGCCAAAATCATCAACACTAATTGCTTTCAGTCTCGCTTGTTCTGCTGTTGTAAGTAGTTTGACTTCTTCTTTTGTGATGATGTTTTTGGTCAGCGCATCGTTTATCAGCGTTGATAGCTCACCTTTAGCTAAGAGCTTCTGTTTTTGTGCCAGCTTTATCTTGGCTTCTACGGAAGCCGCTGCAAGTACGGCTTTAAAAGCCACTTCAATCCTGCCAGTGCCATCGTCGGGTTTGTTGTTGATGTAGATACCTTGAGTTAAGCGGTCACGAGTTGGTGTATCGTTTGTTAATAACGCAGCTATTTGATGGACTAACGCATCGTTGGCGGCTTTATTGGGTTTGCCTAGCGGAAACAGCAAAACCTGCAACAAACAGGTAATAGGGCGGAATGGCAGCTTAGTCAAAATATCCGCTAAAGCTTGTTGAGCGCGGTATATGCTTTCTTGGCAAGCCCAATGTAATAGCGGCAGGTCGGCTTGTTGACTACCTTGATTTTGGTAATGTTTTAGCACACAAGAACATAAATACAGATTAGATAACGCATCGGCAAAACGACCTGAAAGGCGTTCTTTGCGTTTAAGCGCGCCACCTAAGGTTAACAACGCATAATCGGCAAGGAAGGCAAAGCCCACACTGAGCCGTGCAATTTGGCGATAATATCGCTTAGTTTGTTTATCGTCAGGCGTTGCCAGAAAACGGGCGTTGGTTAATCCCAACCATAAACATGCCACTTTGTTATGCCCCCAGTGACCAATATGTTTGAAGAAAACTTGGTCGAATGCCGCCAAGTTGCTCTCGGCTATCGCCGCCATTTCTTGTTGGATGTAAGGGTGGCAGCGGACTGCACCTTGCCCGAAGATCATCATCGTGCGGGTAAGGATATTAGCGCCTTCAACCGTAATGCTGACCGGAATAACCTGATATACGCGTCCCAGGTAATTTTTCGGCCCTAAACAAATCCCAGCACCACCGAGTATATCCATACCGTCATTAACCACGCGCCGCATGCGTTCGGTCAATTCATATTTTAGAATGGCAGAAATGACGGCAGGTTTCTCGCCTTGGTCTAAAGCGGCGTTGGTCACCTGCCGTGCCGCGTCGAGAATGTAGGTTTCACCTGCGACCCGCGCCAGTGCTTCTTCAATGCCCTCAAATTCACCGATGGGCATGTTGAATTGTTTACGAATACGGGCATAAGCACCGATGTTGCGGCTGGTGAATTTTGCTGCGCCGACACTTAAGGCTGGTAATGAGATGGCGCGTCCGGTCGTCAAGCATTGCATGAGCATTTTCCAGCCGTTGCCGACTTGAGCTACGCCACCGATAATCATGTCCATTGGGATGAACACATCTTTGCCCCAGTTTGGGCCGTTTTGGAATGCTGAATCCAGGGGAAAGTGCCTTCTTCCAATGCTTATGCCTGGGGTATTGGTGGGTATCAATGCAACTGTAATACCAATATTCTCTTTGTCGCCGATCAGGTGGTCGGGATCGTAAAGTTTGAAGGCGAGACCCAATACGGTAGCGATTGGCCCCAAGGTAATGTAGCGTTTTTCCCAATTTAAGCGAATTCCTAATACTTTATCCTGACCCTTATGGTTGCCATAACAGACCACACCCGTATCCGGCATCGCACCCGCATCACTGCCTGCATGTGGGCCGGTTAATGCGAAGGCAGGAATATCCTCGCCATTAGCCAATCGCGGCAAATAATAATCTTTTTGCTCTTCCGTGCCGTAATTCAGCAACAGTTTCCCAGGGCCGAGTGAATTAGGCACCATCACGGTGACCGCAGCCGTGCTGCTGCGGCTGGATATTTTCATGACAATTTCAGAATGTGCCGATTCGGAGAACTCCAGCCCGCCATATTTCTTGGGTATCATCATGCCGCAGAATTTCTGCTTTTTGATGTAATCCCAAACCTCTGGCGGTAAATCCATGCGGTTATGGGTAATGTCCCAATCGTTGAGCATTCCGCATAAAGTTTCGGTCGGGCCGTCAATAAAGGCCAGTTCTTCCTTTGTGAATTTTGCGACAGGGAGGCTTTGTAAGATATCCCAGTTAGGGCTGCCTGAAAATAGTTCGGCATCCCACCAGGTATTACCCGCTTCTAAGGCCTCCCGCTCGGTTTGCGACATGGCGGGCAAAGCGGCCTTCATGAATTTGAAAACCCAGCGACTAATAAGCCATTGCCGTAAAGGGATTACGTTTAAAGGGATGAAAACGATCAAATACGTCATCCACAAGCTGAGATTGCTCGACGATGAAGCGCCATTCACCAGTAAGAAAGCCGCCAGCAATGCGGTGATGGCGAGAGTAGCCCAGTGTATTGAGGCTTTGTAATAAGCCAATATACCGGCGAGGATTATAAGTGCGAGTAGCCAGAGCATGGTGGTTCTCCAAGTAGTTTGCTTTAGTTTACTCGTATTTGCAGTAAAATAAAGAACAGCTAGATGTGGTTATTTATTAATAGGATGTGCCGACGTAAGGAGGCGCATCGTTCGCGATATAATAACTTCATGACCGAATATCGCCGATACTACATTCCAAACGCCACATGGTTTTTTACCGTCAACCTTGCTGAGCGGAAAAATAATCGTTTGTTGGTTGAACACATTGATTTGTTAAGAGACTGTTTTCGTTACGTCAAACAGCAAAAGTCATTTCATGTTGATGCAATCGTAATAATGCCAGATCATTTACATTGTATTTGGACGTTACCCGCAGATGATAGCAATTATTCAATACGTTGGAACATGCTCAAAGGTCTCTTTTCAAGAGCTATTGATAAGGGTGAAAAGATTTCAGCCAGTCGGTTAATCCGCCGAGAGCGTGGTATTTGGCAACGCAGATTTTGGGCGCATTTGATTACGAACCAAGGAGACTATAATCGCCATATTGATTATATCCACTGGAATCCGGTCAAACATGGTCATGTAAAACAGGTGATCGATTGGCCTCATTCAAGCTTTCATCAATTTGTGGAACGCGGGATTTATCCGGCAATGTGGGGACATTCAGGGCAATTTAAAATGGATGGCGAGGAATAACCCGATTGATGCGCCTCCTTTCGTCGGCACATCCTATGTCTCTACCCCAAAAATTAGGGGTACAGGCTAAGCATCTACTCGTTGCTTAAAGCCAATTGTCTTTCAGCATTTGTTATGCTCACATCGTTGTGGAGCAAGCGTGGCAAAACGCTTTGCTCGAAAGGCATCCTGGCTTATAGTCGCCGAATATAGTCTTTAGCGTCGTTATCGTTTTTTACCCTTAGGTGCTAGTTCCACACCGCCTACCAACCAGTAAGGGCCTTTGCAGCCTTTAGGAATTGGGCGGACAAGCGTGCTAGCATCGGGTACATAACCATCGGGTACGCCACCGCCCGTTAAAATAACTTCACTATTTAATTTTATCCTGACTTCAGGCTCATAGCCTGCATACACATCTTTGATGATGAGGGTATGATTTTCAACTTCCAATCCATACCGGCCAGGCCATATGAGTAAGAAGCTTTCCTTTCCTTCTTTTAGTCTTAAACAACCATTTTTCAACTCCAGTCTACCTCTAGCTAACGCAAACATCGATTTGTAGGCATCGTCCTTTGAGGCCGGAAGTGGTCTTTGCGGAAAGAACACTTTTGGGTCGCTGGGATTGGCTGTTTTGCGTGCTGCAGCGGGATCAGCAAACAGCGCAGTGGCCATTAAAACTGCCACGAAACAACTTCGAGCGAAGAAAGAGTCAATCCCAAATATTGTCTTGATCTTATTTTTAGCAACTAAAAATTTCCAATTCGCATTCATGGCATTATCGCTCGTATGTAAAGAAAAGTAAGCGCAAACTAAAATTAGCTATAGGATTGCCGAGGAACGAAGCGCATCGTTCGCGATAAACGATGCGCTTCACTTTGTTCAGTACATCCTATAAGTAAAATTATCCACCTAAATTTGATTAGGATACAGCTAACAAAACCGTTAATTTCTTAACGGTTTCCCAGTTTTCAGCATGTGATCCAATCTTGCCAACGTGCCTGGCTGTTTAACCAGAGCAAGAAAGGCTTCTAATTCCAGAGCCAAAATGTCGTCTTCTGTCAGCGGCGCGGTGAAATCACTCTCACCTCCACTTAAAACATGGGCAAGTTGACCAGAAACGATCACATCATAGTCTGTGGCTTTACCTATAAGATGGAAGGCTTTGATGCCCATGTCCAACAATACCTTAGCGGTTTTACCCGGCATTGGATAGAGATAAGGTTTGGGCGGTGCGTAGTCTTTAGATAACGCCAAGGCTTTGGTTTTGGCATCGGCCAAGAGCCGGTCTTTATTCATGGTGATGCTGTCGTTTGCACCGAGATACAGTAGTTCTTTGGCATCAAAAGCAGATTTCGAAACACTTGCCAAACCAATGGTTTGGAAGGCTTTAACGACCGGCGGTATCGGCCCACTGGGGCGTTTTAATTGCAGGCAGCGGCGCATATATTCCTTACAGCCGCCCCAGCCGGGAATCAGCCCAACACCGACTTCGACCAAGCCCATATAAAGTTCAGCATGGGCTTGGACAGCATCACAGTGCAGTAGGATTTCACAACCACCGCCCAATGCAAGGCCAGATGGTGCGGCTACCACGGGGAACGGCGCATATTTCAACCCCTGATAAGTTTGTTGGCCTGTTTTTATAAGTAGCTCCACAGTCGACCAATCGCTTTCATGGATAGCTTTCATCAACAGCCCAAGGTTAGCACCAGCGGAGAAGTTTTCCGCATCGTTATGGATAACCAAGGCTGTGAATTCCTTACTAACCTTGTCGATACTTTGGTCAATCATCGCCATGGAGTCCATGTCCAGCGTATTCATTTTGCTGTGGAATTCAAGGCAAGCCACGCCGTCACCGATGTCCCATAGGCTGGCAGAACCATTTTTAAGCAATGGTTTAGTTTGTTGCTTGATGTCGGACAGCAGCAAGATGCCTTCCGCCCGTTGCACAGGATGATAATTCCCAGCAAGGTCGGTAAACGTTAATCGACCTGAATCTGTTGAATATAGGCTGGAATTTTTGGCTAACAAAGGTGGAGCTGGGCGGTTTTCGGATTTCAGCTTATCGACAAACCAAGACACACCAATTTGGTCAAGTAACTCAAACGGACCGAATTTCCAGTTATAGCCGTCGCGCATGGCGGCATCTATGCCGGTAATGTCATCGGAAATTTCAGGAACTAAACTTGCGGCATAACATAAGGTATGGGAAAGCGCCCGCCACGCATATTGAGCGACGGGGTCGTTGTGCGAAAGTAATGCTTGAAGATCAGCTTTTTGGGCATCTTTGATTGCAGTCAAATCGGCTTTTTCACTTTTGGCGTAATCACCTGTAACAAGATTTATTGATTCTTTGATGCGAGCGCCATCGACCTTATTCAAGCGGTAAAAACCGCCTTTGCCTTTCCTGCCAGTGTAACCCTCATTAATCATTTTCTGCACAATATCAGGCAAGTGATTAACTTCATGGAAAGCATCTTGTGGAGGCAACGCAAGCTTCATTCCCTTCAAAATTGGCGGAATCAAATCCAGGCCGACCAAATCCAATAACCCGAATATGCCGGTTTTGGGAATACCAAACGGTGCAGACATGACGGCATCGGCTTGTTCTACCGTTATGCCATTTTCTATTGCGTCTAATAAGCCGTATAACAACCAGTAAATACCGATGCGGTTACCGATAAAGCCAGGGGTGTCCTTACAAGTTACGCAATTTTTGCCCAGTTTTATGTCGGCAAATCGGCTGACCGCTTCCACAAACACGGGATCTGTTGCCGGACTTGAAACCAGCTCTAATAGCCGCATGTAACGGGGCGGGTTAAAAAAATGGGTTATCATGAAGCGCCGCTTGAAACTGTCCGGCATATCCTTAACCAACAAGGCTAAGGGCAGGGTGGACGTATTCGAAGAAATCAGGCAATCTTGCTTACAAACCGCGTCCAGCTTTTGGTACAGCGACTGTTTTATTTGAGGGTTTTCAATGACGGCTTCAATCACCCAATCAGCATCGGCTAGCCAGTTTAGGTTGTCTTCAATATTGCCCGTGGTGATGAGTCGGGCATTGTTTTTATGCATAAACGCTGCCGGTTCGCTATCCAAGAGCTTTTTGACGGCAGTTTCGGCGATGACGTTACGGTTGGAAGCATCATTGGGTACGATGTCGAGTAAATAAACCGGAATGCCCGCATTGGTGATATGGGCGGCAATACTTGCGCCCATCACGCCCGCGCCGATAACCCCCACTTTTTGGATGTTCATTAGATTGCCTCCAGAATAGTGGCTATTCCCTGACCTCCGCCTATACATTGTGTCGCTAACGCATAGCGTTTGTTTTCCCGTTGCAATAGGCTGGCAGCTTTGCCAGTAATCCGTGCGCCGGTTGCACCCAACGGGTGACCAAGCGCAATTGCGCCGCCATCGAGGTTGAGTTTGCTTAAAGGAATCGGCAATTCTTTCAGAACGGCTAAGGATTGTGCAGAAAATGCCTCATTCAATTCAACAATATCAATATCTTCTAACTTTAATCCGGCGCGGGACAATGCCTTATGTGTTGCGGCCACTGGGCCTATGCCCATGATTTCCGGCGCACAGCCGGATACCGCAAAAGACTTGATGCGTGCCATTTTGGGCAGCTTATGGGCATCGGCATAATCTTCACTGCACACCAACACGGCGGCTGCGCCGTCTGTTAAAGGCGAAGATGTACCAGCGGTAACTGTGCCGGTGGCTTGAAAAGCGGGATTAAGTCCCGCTAACCCTTCGGGAGTGGAATCAGGACGTAAGCAGCCGTCTTTATCTATAACAACTGATTTCGCTGTAATTGGTATGATTTCTTCATCGAAACGTCCTTGTTGCTGGGCCGCATAGGCTTTCTTTTGGCTATCCAGTGCAAAGGCTTCTTGTTCCTTGCGGTTGATTTGATATTTTTTAGAGAGATTTTCCGCCGTATCGCCCATGCTAATGTAAGCTTGCGGAAACGTCTCATATAACGCAGGGTTGGGCATATTATTGTAACCGCCCATCGGAATCCTACTCATGGATTCTAGGCCAGCACAAATAAACACCTCGCCTGCATTCATCTGGATTGCGCCTGCCGCAATGTGGATTGCTTGCATGGACGAGCCGCAGAAACGGTTTAGCGTCATCCCTGCTATGGTATTGGGTAAGCCGGCTAAAAAAACTATCAACCGGGCCACATTAAGTCCTTGCTCACCTTCGGGAAAAGCGCAACCCAAGATAAGGTCTTCGATGTCGTCAGGATTAATGCCCGTTTTACTGACCAAGCCCTTGACCACTTGGGCGGCGAGGTCATCAGGTCTCACTCTTGCCAATCCGCCTTTTTGGGCTGGCGTGAAGGGTGATCGGCAATATCCAGCAATAACAACATTTTTCATTTTATTCTCCTGTTACACCTGCACCGCTTTGCTCAATGCGATTGGTTTACATTAAGCTGTTATATGACCTCATTTACATTTCCACCGCAGCTAAGACCAAATTACTTCGTATTTGTTTCAGTTATACAGTCTTTCATAAACTCGTCAATGCTTTCCCAGGTGCCGCCGATATTCTCCATCAAAATGCCATGGCGGGTTGAAGGAATAATTTTAAGTTGTTTGTTTTTGCAAGTGAGTTTATTCATAATCTCCTCAGCACTTTTAAAAGCCACAACGGGATCATTATCGCCCTGTAAAACCAAGACAGGAACTGTGCAAAGGGGTACAAAATCATCCATTTTCTCAATGAGTTGTCGCAGCTCATATAGGCCTTTGACTGGCACATTCCGGTAATTTACCTGGGGATGTTCTGTGGGATTTTCAATAAAAGGCTTAACTCCTTCGAATGATGACAACCAATCCACCAACTTATTGGTGCCATGCAATAAAGGTACTAGCATGAAGGCAGGGTTGATGAATTTAATTGGTAATGCCACGACACTTACACCAATAATTTCGGGGAAGTGTTCGGAAGCTAATTTGAGTGCCAAAGCCCCGCCAGTAGAAAATCCGGTGATAAAAATTCGGTTACAATGCGCTTTAAGTATCTTGTAGCCTCGAAGTGCAGACTGATACCAATCTTCCCAGGTTTGATCTTGCAAGGCATAAGGCGATGAGCCGTGGCCTTTAAGCCGCACTCCCATCACTGTGTAACCCTGTTTGACCAGATATTCGCCGTAACCCCTGAGTTCGGCAGGGCTGGCGAGCAGGCCGTGAATCAGGAGAACGCCTATGCCATTGTCATTATGTGGTTCGAGAAAAAACGGGTTAGCATCAGCAGATGCGGTTTCTTGGTCATTGATGTCATCGTAACCAGGCTTGTTATAGGCGTGATGTTCCCAAGTAAGGTCACGGCATTCATCTTCAAAATGCCAGGCGGAGAGTTCCTGCTGATCGACATCATCAGATTCTGCCAGTGCCTTAATTATGGTTTCACGTACCAGAGTAATAGGTTTGGCTTCGTTATCATAAACTGCAACCATGTTTTCCAACCGGATGCTGTCAAAATCATGCTCTTCCAGCAGTTTAGGCGATAAGTGGTAATGGGCGTTGTCTTCGGCAATAAGCTCAGTGTTTTTGGCTTCCTTTATGTAATGCTCAAAACGTGTACCCGTGCCGCTGATCAATTCACTATAATCAATGGGGTTAAGTAAACTGCGGTGCAGGTTGATGTTGGCATTGCTTTGTAACAACTTGACGGCAATATAGAGTGTGGTGAAGAATTTTTGCCGTTCGATCTGCATCTTCCCATGCTTGATAAGGTGCATAATTAAGGTTGAGGCCAGATGACTCAGGTTAATGGTGACGTTGAGATAAATCTCCTCCATGTATTGGTCACGGGTCGCGTTGGCGGCATCCTTGAAATAGTCGCCCAGGCGTTTTTCGTTCTGGTCTTTGGGATGGGCTTGGAAGGTAAATATTTCGTCCATCGACTGCGCGTTAGCCATGATTTCTGGCAATAAATTTTGGTCGTCAATAAAATTGCGGTCAAAAGGTTCAAGCGGTTTACCCATGCGGATGTCCATATCTGTATTCTTCAACATGATATTGCCTTCGATCAGCAATTCTTCGGTGTGCCGCAGACTTAAGCTATCGGAAAAAAAATCGACGGCTTTTAATAATAGGTTTTCCGATGTATGAATGGGATAAAACGTAATATTGGCAGGGACAATAAGGGTGGGTTTGAGTGCGGAAGTGAGTAATTGATCCAGACTATCTAGCTGAAGTTGTTCCTTCCACCAGACCAGTTGCTCATGGTTTTTTTGGTGATAGGCATGACGGACGATGATCTTAATGGCTTCAACCCCTTGCGCCAGTACCGCAGCCCCCGTGTGTTGCTTGCGTCTTAGCCCCGTCATGCGCGAATAGATGCTGTAGTTGCCTTTATCGTCCATTACCCGGTGGTCTTTGACCATGCCGCCTTCCGGGAAAATAGCAACCTTCCTTCCCCGCATTATTTGGGCTGTTAATAAAGAGAATAAGCGGTCATGGTCGGTAGGAAAAACACCAACCTGCTGAAAATATCTGGCTAGCACAGTGTCTTGTTTAAAAAACTCATTGGATCCGATAACGCAGGTATAAGCGCCTGTTTGTTCGTAGATCAAAAATTGCGGGATGAAGGTTTCGAACCGGGAAAAATGGTTAAACAGGAAGATATCGCCTTGGTGTACTTGCGTGTCAGCATGGAGTTGCATTTTGACACTGAGTACTTTTTTAACGGTATTGAAAACCCGTACTGACCGGTTATACAGTGCCTTGTCTATTTCATACCAATTATCAGGGTAAGCCGTTTTTGGCATGGCGCTATTACTACTCATCAGGGGCAGACAAGTCTAAAAGATGTTTCGAATTATTGATAACAGGAGCGACAGTGCTGTCTTGGGCAGGCATCTTGGTAGAATTGTTTATGATAGTGACGGCGTTGGGATCATGCACTGTAGATGGGCTGGCATTGTTTGTCAGATTATTTTGAGTGTTATTATCTGCCGAACCCTCGGCTGCGCCCTCTCCAAGCCCTTCTTCCAATAAGGGATCATTGCTTTCTTCGGGTGGATTGCCGTCATGGATCAAGTATTCACGGCGTTGTTTGTAAGCATTTTTGACGAAATCATAGCGGTCTACCGACGCTTCATTAACGATTTTTTCGGATGACATCAAGTCAGACCGGGTATCAGTGACATCAACAGCGGTAGCGGCGGAGGTGGCAGCATTGGCTGCAAAGCCGCCAAAGAACGACACATAAGTCAGCGGATTAAAAAGCGCATCGCCAATTAGTCCAACGGTGTCCCTGGGATTGCTCGATCCCAGGAATGGCAGAACCATGTAAGAACCGGATGGAACACCCCAAAAGCCTAGAGTTTGACCAAAATCTTCGTCATGTTTGGGTAAGTCGATCAATTTTGCGACATCAAAAATTCCGGCTACACCTGCGGTGGTATTAATAAGAAAACGACTGGCATCCATACCGCCCTGGAGAAATTTAAGTTGTAAGAAATCATTGATGGTTACACCTATGTCATTAATATTGCTAAAAACATTGGTAATGCTTTCATCAACTGGATTCGGCGTTATTTCCTGATAACCTTTTGCTACTGGCTTTAGGATGGCATCGTCCACATCCTTATTGAAGCCATGCACATCGCGATTCCAGCTTTCCCATGGATCATTAGTGCCGGATTGCGTAGTGGCCGTTGTCGAGCAACCGGATAGCACATTTGAAATGATTAGGACACCAAGCATTTGGCGCACAATGGGTGTAGGTTTTTGGGTAATCATGATAGGTGTTCTATAGTGATTGGATTAAATGGCTGTGTATTGGGGCTGAGAACAATTTTTCCTTTCAGCAAGTATAACCTAAGCTGTTTATTAGTAAAAATGGATCAGGCTCTCTGGTTTCAAGAGAGCCTCAACTAATGGGGGCCTCTAAAAATCCCCGCTCCCAGAGGGAGAAGGAGTTTTTTGAATTTTTAGAGATCCCCTAATGGCATCTGTACATGATGTTGATTATTGATTTACATCTTGCGGATTGTTTAGGCATCGGAACACTCTTCTTGCTACCTGATCTGCTGTAGGGATTGTAGATTTGTTTATTTGCGAGCTTTTGCTCGTTTAGCATTCATCCTCTAATGGCACAGGATATTAGTTCAATAGGAAGGTATGTGGCGGGTAAATATTTTTTAAAATACTGATTATTATTGATTGTAGTTGAAAAAATTTGAGCTGAGCTTATCAAAACCTACTGTCTTTTAGACAGACTCAAGCCGAACGAAGTTGATGTTTCACAAGACCGAATCAATAGTAAAAGCGAAAGTAGCCTGGTCGTAACAGGAAACTATCTAGGTGTAAATTGGATTGGTTCATTGATATGGGGAGCCTTTAATCGCACTGGGATAATGCGAGGAGTGTAAGTATCTGATCTTATACCAATCCCAATAAGTTCACATGTTATCCCTTCGCCAGTGGGAGAAGGTTAGGATGAGGGGATTCAAATAACAACTTATTGGGATTGGTATTATACCTTAATGGTAGTCTTCACGACGACCGCTCCTACCCAGCCCTACTACCTACATCCATGTAGGCATCCCAGAGTGAGAGCGTAGCGAGGGTGCTGGGGATTTTTAGAGATCCCCATGAGTGTAGGTATTTCAACGGGATAAGGAGGTTTTTGGGTTTTTAGAGGTTTCCGAATGAATATTTATCTAGCCTACCAATGATTTTTGGTGTGGCGTATGCCCATCCCATCAGCGAACGCTCCTTGCGATGGAATCAAATTGGTATGCTGAATTTGGCGGCACGGGTAGTAGGTATGTTACCGGATACTGCTGTATTGCAACCTTGCTTTTAGGTTTTAAGGTTTCAACTTGTTGAATGCTACCACTCGCATCATCGTGGCTTACCACCATACATTGCGTTTGCTGCCAGCGTTGCATACTCTGGCCTGTGTGAGCAGACGGTGATGCTGGGCGCACCCATTTTACTTGACCTTTCTGCAAAGCGTTCCAGCGATAACGCTTGCCCAACACTTGCAATAACGACCAAGTCAAAAACACCCCGATCATGACAATGACCATTGATCCATGGCTAATCAGCGTCGACAACAACCTAAGAATGGAACGAGATGCCTCCGACGTTGCTTGCTCGGGATGTGTGCCTGAAAGTAGCATAATTGCTGTAAATAGCGGCACCCAGAGATAAATCCAGAAGCCCCAACCTAGCCCAGTAAGCGTATTGCCAATTAAGCGTTTGATAAACGACTGCTTTGCATATTGATTAAGAATTAAAGTTTTCATAAGTTTTCCTCAACAAGTGATTAGATTTATAAAGAGATACCCCGATCAGGGCTTACCCAACGAGCGCGTAAACCCCGCTTGCGGAACAGGATTTTCGGTATGGCAACAATAATGGTCAGCATATTCACTATCCAGAAACCGAACGGATACCAGATTGTCCAAACGTAATAACGCAGAAGTTGATGGTCGTAGCGGCAATCCATCAGCAAGCTCAAGAGCATTTGCAGCAAGCAGGTTGTGCCGATAATGACACCACTGTATTCCGGTAGCAGTGAAGTCATGGAACTCACAGCACCATGTGACATGCCATATGACATGCCATGAAATGCAATTTCTAATAAATCAAACAGATAACCCGCTAACACCGCCGTGACAGATAAAGCCCAAAAGACGCTGAGTATATGTTCAAAAAACAACGGCCAGACCGGATAGGTACGCCAGTCGAGAAAGATCCCTTTATATTTATTGATGATTTGCAATCCCCCCATCGCCCAGCGCAGCCGTTGATTCCAAAGCCCTTTCATCGTCTCCGGCATCAGAATCCAGGCCAATGCCCGTGGTTCAAAACGGACATCCCAGCCCCGTAGTTGAAGCTTCCAGGTGATGTCCATATCTTCGGTTAGCATATCCTGGCTCCAGTAATTGACATCCTCCAGAGCAGATCGACGAAATGCAGTGATAACACCAGATGCCGTGAAAAGCTGCCGATAAAACACACGCTGGGCGCGTTTAATCAAGCCTACCAGGGAAGAGAACTCACCCACCTGAAGCCGACCCAACAAGGTTGAACGGGTGCGGATACGGGGGTTGCCGGTCACAGCACCCACCTGTTCGCCGCTGAGAAAATGATGTAAAAACCAAGAAATAGCGTCATGATCGAGCAGAGCATCGCCATCTATGCCGATGATATATTCGCTATCCGCCAAGTAAGCGGCGGTGGTAAGCCCAATAGATTTGCCTTGATTTTTGGCTTGATGGATCACCCTAAGCCGGGGATGTCTGCTTGCCAATTCATCCAAAATTTTACCAGTGTTGTCTGTACTGCCATCATTGACGGCGATAACCTCATAGTCTGGGTAATGCATATCCATTAAATGACCGATCACCTCCCGCACATGATCTTCTTCATTGAAGCAGGGTACAACAATACTAACCTTGGGGTGGTCTGTGAGTTGTGCAATTTTGGGTTGTCGAAACTCGTAGCGTAGAAAAAACCACAAGGCACCAATCGACCATAAATAAGCCATAAAAAGGGGATAGTAATAAGTGAAGCCAAACACTAATTGAATGGCATGCAGTCCGATTAATCTTAATGTTTCAATCATGGTTGTTTTCCTGGGTTGGTTTGCAATGATATGGCTGCTCTAATAACTGTGAGCAGCGGATGGTCATGAGCAGCTTGGTCGGGGTAATAGCCGAAATTACGACCGCCGTTTTGCTGTAATAATCGCAGTTGGTCAGCCAACTGTTCACTAGGGATGCGCGACTCTCCCTCTGTCGTAGGCAATAGAAAAACAGTTGTATTAAGCGCATTTGGTATTTGTGCCACTTTGTCCGTGAGCAGTTCCAACCAGTGATCTGTATCGCTGGTATCTTCTGCTGCCTTGGTTAACGATAAGGTGACAAAGTCATAATGTTTGAGAAGACTTGCAAAGGTCGGGGCTGCATTTTCTCCGGCCTTAATATCGGTCACCGATGCAGCAGGTATGAGCCGCGCGGTAAACGCATAAGGCTGATGCACTTTGAAAATAGTCATGAGTTCATGGGTAAACTGTGTGAGATCATTCCCTGAAAATGCGCCTGGTTTTTCGTCGTTACCAAACAGCAAACCACCAATCCTAGGTGCATTTTTGGCTGCATCTTCATAAATCTCCTTAATCATCTGGTTGCTGGCAGTTTTTTCTGCTGCTGATTCAAACGCCAGGATTGGCAGCCAGGCATACACATAAAGCGTTTCCGGCTCAACCGACGCACGGGTACGCAGTTGCCAAGCAGCGCGGTTAAATAAATCGGCACGCATCGGCAGGTGGCGATTAGGGAAATACGCGGCATCTGCGTAACCGTCATGATCTAAGTCCGCTACAGCACGAAGATAAACTGTATTAACCCGTAACCGCTTGATACGTTCGATAAGATCGCCCAGTTTTTTATCTTGTCTCACCGGATCAGGGTCATAAAGCGCATCCAAATCAACTGCGACAATCCGATTTAGCGGTTGATCTTCACCGTCATAGCGTTCTTGCTGACGTAAGTCGCTTTTAAGATCACTGACCTTGTCATGGAAAAACAACATATCGCGGCGCATCCGCGCCAAGGGATGGTCTGGTGTGTTGGAGCCAGGCTCCAGGGTCATGGTGATCGGCATTCCTTCCGCTTCTGAAGCCTGCGCCCCTAACATGTTATAAGCACCATAAGGCCAGATCATGACACGCGGTTTTTTACCAATTTCTTGGGCAATCAACGCAGAATTTTTGGCAAGATCGGCGCGAATGCGAGCCACATACTCAGCATCGGTTTCATAATGTTTGGCTTGGGCATCGTAAATGCGGGTAATAGCTGAAGAAGGTAAGCTGCCTTGCGGATTGCTGGTTGAGCCTTTGTGTAAGCTGTGCGAATGTGATGCTACCTCAACCAAGCCGGAAGCCACCATTTCCCGCACCTGCGGCCAAGTGACAAAATGTTTACGCGGCATCCAGCGGTCGCCGTAAAACACCTTGCCATTGTTAGTGTCGTCTAACCATTCGCCTACTAAACCGATGACAGCGGGATAATTAAAGAGCTTAAGCAGCGGGAAAATCCGCGTATACATGCTGAGATAGCCGTCGTCAAAGGTGAGCAGTATGGCTTTGGACGGCAGTTTCGGGCCGCCGTTACGGGCGGCAAGGATGGCATCCAGGCTGACCATGTGATAACCGTTCTCCCGAAGCCATTCGAACTGTTCGATTAAAGTGGACGTATCCAGCGCCCCACGTTCAGGCCAGGATTGGAAAGTCTCCCGCAAATTGTCGCGGGCATCGTGGTAACACAACACTCGAAAACTCACGCCATCATTGGCGTAAGGATCTTCTGGGAAGTCAGTTTTAAGCTTGGTATCCAAAGGTACATGGGCATAACTGGGCAAACAGGCCATATAGACTAACAGCAATAATCCAATGCCTGTTGCGATGAGTTGTTTTGTAATCAACATTAGGGAATCTCTAAAAATCCCCTCTCCCTCTGGGAGAGGGCTAGGGTGAGGGAAATGACCGCTTGATTTTAAAGCCCTCATCCCAACCTTCTCCCAAAGGGAAAAGGAGTTTTTTGAATTATTAGAGGTTTCCATTAACCGTTTCATAAATGCCACGTCAGGTTAAGGAATACCGAAGTGCTTTCGTTGAGTTCGCCATCATAAGGGTGCCGCTCGTAAGCAACACCGTAGTTGATGGTACGAAAAGGATCCAGATTCAACTCTTGCTCATAACGCACTATGTTGGTCATCCCTGACGCAAAGCCCTGTTGCCAATATTCCCCAACACCTAATACGACGCGGTGCTTGAAACTACGTTGGTATTTTTGCCATAAAGTCCATTCATTGATCATTTGTGCGTCAATTAAAAAATCACTGCGGGGATTGAAATAATCCGCATTCACCAACGAATTATCCGAACCAGCCACATTGACGACGGTATCCAGTTTGTAAGTCGAGCCGCTCCACCAACGTTCCTGCCATTTTATCCCAGCTTCAATCCGGCGATTGTTGTCGCTTAACCAGGAATAACCCAGGCTCATACTCAGGTTGCGAGATTCATTGTGGTTGTAGCCGATGCCTAATTCGACAGAATGCATACGAATATTCGCCGCACTGGCCTGCAATGGGATATTGTTGCTGTTTGATTCAAACCCGACATCCCATTGCCAGTGGTCGTCCGGTGTCCAGGCCGCATCCAAACTGACTCCATAATTATCCAGCCGAGTTTGATCCTGATTAACTTCCCCGCTGATACGCCATTCGGGAGAGCGGTAATCTGCCCCAATGCCTATGCGCCGTCGAATACCGGCAGCCTCATCGAAATCCGCCTCTGCATTAAAGGCATGGGTAAATACACGCCAATGATGATTGAGTAAAGGCGAATGCAATAATGTATCGACTTGCCAATCCTGATTACCCCGATTTCCCAGACCGGATGGGCTTCTCCCCCAGCCTGAGCTTACCGTAAGCAATGGCCGACTATAAGCACGAAATAACTGCTGTACACGCTGAACCTCACGGTTTTCCGAGTAATACTGGTTTAACTTAGCAAGTTGTTGTTTGGCAGTTCGGGGGTCATGTAAGGTAATAGCGGTCTCCGCGATACCAGTAGCGGCAAAACTACTGCCTGGATCATCGACAAGTACGCTGGCATACTGCCTCTGGGCGGTACGCGGCTGTTCGCGGAATTGGAAAAGATCGCCCTTGGTAAGCCTTGCGTCGAGATTGAATGGAGCTGCTTCAAGCGTCTTTTCCAGTAATTCTTGAGCATCGTTTAACTGATCGGCGTACACACGTGTTCGGGCTTGATCTGACCGAGCCTCCTCATAAATCTCATTATCGACTTCGACACCACGCAAACCTTTATTCAAAATGGGTGGAGTTGCAGCCACAACCTTATCAATGAGTTCGCTGGCCGCATCAAATTCATTGGTGTCGATATAAGCATCGAAGAGTTTCAGTTGCCACTCCCGATTGGGATAGTCACGGTCATTTTTGCTTGATTCTAATGCGAGCAAGTACAAATCACGTGCCGTTTCGGGCTGCCGCTGATACAGATAGGCATCTGCCACCGCTGCAAGCGCATAAGCGGGAATATCACCCCGCCGTTGTTTTAAAGTTTCATATAAGGCAATGGCATCCTTCATCCGCACCCGATCCCGCAACGCGACGATGCGGTCAAATTCGGTATAGCGACCCGATGGACTTTCGCTTTTATGTTCTAGTGCATGTAGGGTTCGCACGGTTTCGTTTCTTAATAAAGCTTTGTCAGTGGCTTGAAAACGTTGTTGCCCAATCCCCGCCTTCTCTTCCACTGTTCCCCATTTGATGCTTCTACCCGCACTTGCCTGGTGTAAATCGAGCAATTCAGCCTGAGAAAAAACATCGGGGTTTTGCTCGGCATATTTAATTGCCAAATGTAACGCGCCCATATGTGAGGTAGCGAAAACGCGACCACGCAAGGCCTCTTTATCATTCGGAGTTAATTGTAAAATCTGGTTATACGTCTCGGCCTCATCTACGAAATCATTTTTGCGCTTGTAGAGTCCTGCTCGCACACGAAGCAGAGGCAATGATTCTCTTTGATACGGCCATTGTAGAGATTGATTTAATAATGCCTCTGCTTGCTCAAATTGACCGTGTTCAACGAGATCAAGCGCATGTCCGGCGACTTGATGTGTTTCCATTGAACTCAACTCTCGCAATTTATCTTTAGCCCTGTTTGTCGGTAGTGACATGGCATCAGTAGCGATGAATAGCGTACAAAAAATCACGAAGCATCTCCTCATAAAATCAAACGTAATAAGCTTGCCCACAGGTTTCTCTTAAGTTTTTTAAATTCTGAATGCATTGAATGTGGTTTTAACAACATTCGAGGTTGTAGTTTTTTATGTTAATGTCCGATAACTGAATCTTGTATCTTTCCGAAGCCATCAGAAAAAACCTTAACCCAGTTACGCTGTTTTAAACGTATATTCCAAAGCAGAAGGAAAAGGTTCATTTTGTTTTAGGAATTCCCATGAGTTCAGTTTAGTATTGGGTAACAGACCAGATTTGTTATAATTGAGTTGAGTTGGCTTTTCTGAGTAACAAGCGGAGTGCTGCAAGGATGCGATACCAATCCATTGGAAAAGAAATTAATATTTAGAGAACCTCTAACGAAAAAGGTGTTTACTTTTCAAATTGAAAACAATGCGCTAGCTTTATAATGGTCTGATAGAACCACATAACGCTTACTTAAGATAAAAGCTGCTTAGTCCAAATATTCCCAGATGGCCATGCAAAAAACACTCACTCGTTCTTTGAAGTTACTGTGCATGGCAGTGTTTTTGTACCAAACCGATTTCGCTTACGCTGAAATTCATGGAACGATAACAGGTACGACTAACTATGTTTGGCGTATGTATTCCAAAAGCAATAACGAGCCAACCATTCAAGGCAACCTTGATTATCAGCACTCGTCTGGGTTATACATAGGCGCTAGCGCATCAAGTTTTAACATAGGTTCAAGTGAGTTGGATGAGTTTTTCGATGTCACGACTATTTTCCCCGATTCAGCACAAGTTGAAATTACCCCTTATGTGGGCTGGAGTTTTAAGCTGGCTGATGATTGGCGAGTGGACTTGCAGTACTCCCGCTATTTTTATGATGGATTGATTTTTTCAACAGAGCCTGATTACAACGAGTTTTACCTGTTTGTTCATTACAAGGATCTACTTAGCTTACAAACGTCTTATGCCAAGGATTTCTACGGGCTCGAAGGTGACGCCTACTTCTACGAGCTTACCGGACGGTATCCTTTGACCGGCTACTTGGAAGTTTCCAGTAGCTTTGGCTACGCAAATACCAAGAGCGTCTTGTCAGCCGATTACCCTTACTGGAATGTTGGATTCACTGGGCGATATAAGTTTATTGCACTGGATTTACGTTACTACGAAGCAAGCGAGGTAAATGTTGGGGAGGAGTTGGATTTCTTCGACCATCCGCATACCCAAAAAGCAACCATTGTATTTTCCATATCGGCCGGGTTCTAAACAACACTGGCAAGCCTTTTTTTCAGAAAAATCTCCAACTCTATCGGCTTCATGAGTGAAAGTGAGCTTATTGAGTCCAAAATACCCATGAATTTTCTTATTATATCAATAAGCTAAAATTCATCTTATTGGCTTATCTTAAACGTTGGGTTCTTTAGGGTTAGAAATATAGCCTTGTAGGGGGGGCAGCAATAATCGGGAAATATTTTTATCCCACAGTGAACCTTTCTGTAACATTTTGTAATCAACAAGCGCACTGAATAAAAATCCACCTTTGAGATTGTTTTCAATGAACAATATTTCAATATCGAGCTTGGAGAAGCAATATGAACGCAACAAAAATAATTAGATTAACGATTACGGCACTGGTGCTTAACTTGAGTATTTTGAGTTATGCAAGTGCATTAACTCTTAGTTGCAAATGTCAAGTCAGTGCTACTCGCTCGTCAATATCAGTGGTTGGCGCAGGTCTTAAAGGGAAATATTGGGTAATATTGATTTCAGGAGGAGTCGGCAAGGCTTCGCTCCCGAAGGCAGCAAATGCCAGCGGCGTAGTAAAATTTGATTTCGATAGTAATCCTGTAGCAATTGGGGCTGGAGCTAGATCAATTCCTGCAGCGTATATTAAAAATAATTATGTGATAGTAAGGCTTCGTGAGGCAGTAACAAATCGTCTCCTCGGTGCCGTGGGGCCAACGTGTGCGGTTGTTAAGTAGGGTTAGCGATTTCTTCCCTTTAGATGAGATAGGGTAGATGTCGAAATTTTTATCACCTAATGAACCTTTCTGCTTTTTTGTGTAATCAACACCTGAGTTGTACAAAAAATCAGTTTGTTGATGGCTTGTTCAACAACCAATATTTCAATTTTAAACTAGGAGAAAAAACATGGGCTTTAAAAAAATAGCGGGCTTAGCTGTAACAGCCTTGGCACTTAACCTAATTATTTTGGCCGATGCGAACGCGGCAACTATTAGCGTTAAATGTGAAGTCCGTGGCACTAGCCGTTCGAAAATATCTGTGGATGGTGCTGGTCTTACCGGGACTTTCTATGCCAGAGTAACTTCAGGAGTGGTCACCAAGCAGTCTAAAGCAACGATGATTGCTGATTCCAGCCATGAGGTAGAGTTTGATTTTGACAGTAATCCGAATGACGTTAAAGCCGGAGCGACAGCAATCCCGGCCGCTTTCATTAAAAGCAATAAAGTTATAGGTTACATCCGCCGTAGTGGAACTAATGCTATAGTAGGGGCGATTGGAGCAACTTGTAAGGCTAAGTAATGTCGATCAGCTGTTTTTCGGTTGTTTGTTAAATTACCACCATTCGATTTTAATCCGGCCATTCCTCTTCGAGGAGTGGCTCTTAAATGTTTTTTTCGATATACAAACCTTCAAAGCTTCCCGCAAGGCACGCATTAGTCCCTCCCCACGTTTTGTGTCACATCGCTAGTACACGCTGCCAACAAATTCCTTTTAATTAAAGTGGTTGTAATCGCATGATAATTAATACTATTTAAACTAAACGAATCCTCGTGCATATAACAATATTGTTGTTTGTTTGAATACATTTAATATTTTTTTAAGGTTCGACTGAACCTTTTACTTACTTTCTGCAATCAACGAACAAATGTTACTTTATTTGGTCTATCATTTATGAAAGCTCATGCTGTCCCAACACAATCTTTTGCAGGAACGCCATTGGATACATGTCAAAATGGTCAGCAACTGCGCGATGCTGGGTTAATAGCGCGGCTCTGCGATGCAGATGAGCAAGCACTTGAGCAGCTTTATCACCATTACTACACCCGTTTGTTCCGGTTTATTGCCCGTGTCACTCGGCGAGATGAGCTGATCGACGAGGTTATTAACGATGTGATGTTCATCGTTTGGGAGAAGGCCGCAAGCTACGATCCGCACTGTAAACCTTCAACATGGATTTTTGGCATCGCTTTTAATAAGGCTCGACAGGCCGTGCGTGATGCTGGTCGTCCAGAAGAGGAATCATTCGATGATCTCGACGAAGATAACTCGTGGTTAGGTAAACAAGATGCCGGACTCTTTCAGCTGGAAATGGATGATTGGTTGGGATCTGCGCTGGGCGAATTATCACCTGAACACCGGGCAGTCATAGAGCTTACCTATTACGAAGGTCTTCATTACAGCGAAATTGCAGCCATCATGGGCTGCCCTGAAAATACCGTAAAGACCCGAATGTACCATGCCCGTAAAAAGCTGGCAGTGATTTTAGCCCCAACGAACGATAGTTCGTCTCACACAAACTGAAAGTTGAGGAGTTTACGATGCAACATATAAATAAAGTATCTGACTCAGCTCATCAAGAACTTTCTCAGTTGTTACCTTGGTATGTTAACAAGACATTGCAAGGCAGTGAGCTAAAAGAAGTAGATCATCACTTAACTGTTTGTCTTACCTGTAAACGTGAGGTAGTCCAGCTACAGAAGTTGGCGCATGTTGTTATCAAGGAAGGTTCGTTAGACTCGGCAGAGCAGGCTTCTTTTTCACGGCTGAAAAAGCGTCTGCATACCGCCAAACCACTGGATATGCAATCTTTGCCTCAACAAAATCGCCCTGAACAACTTAAAATCGGTGCTTCCGATAATGTTAGACGAATCAGCCGTGCTAGAAAGCAGGGATGGATTAACAATTCGGTATTGCGTCCTGCGCTAGCGATGGCCGCAGTCGTGTTGCTATCACTGTTGATGCCACGCTACCTTGATACTGAAGTGAAACTAGGCAACGAGTTTCGAACCCTTTCTAACGCCCAACAAAATCCCATAAGCGCAAACGAAATCAGGGTGGTATTTGCAGAGGGTATCAGTCAGCAGCAAAAAGGTAAAATTCTCAAACGTATACATGGTCAGTTTATTGATAACCCAACTGCACAAGGTGTTTATACAGTTCGATTAGACAGAGACATGACCCCTACAGATCCACTTGGTGTTGTTGGAATGTTAAGAAAAGATTCCAGCGTAATTTTTGCAGAACCAGCTTATGAGTTGCTTTCCTCAACGCACATGGAGAAAGAAAAATGAGAATTTATTTATTGTTAGCCTTACTTGGGTTGACCATTTTTTCTACTCCTTCGCAAAGCAAAAATGCAACCGACAGCAAAAGTGGATTCTACAGCCTGTTAGACCAAAGGAATGCTGACCGTCTGCTGCTGGTTACTTTTTCTGATAACACGATTAATAGCATCAAGGGTACTGCTTCCCCAACGTCTTACAGGCGGCGTGGCGATTACCGAAGCTCCACTTGGAGCGAGAGAGTCGCTAATCAGCTCGCTGATGATTACGGCTTGGAGAAATTGGCTGAATGGCCAATGAGTGAAGTAGGGGCACAGTGTGTGGTTTATAAGGTCTCAGACAAAACCACTGTAGTCAGTGCCATTGAGCGCTTGTCCAAAGATGATCGTGTCGACATTGTGCAAAGTATGAATGTGTTTAAGACTAAGGCGCAATCTTACAACGACCCTTACTTTAAGCTTCAGACCAATTTGCAGCAAATGCAAATTGGTTTAGCGCATGGCAGGGCTACTGGGCAAGATATTATTATTGGTATGATTGATACTGGCGTAGATTTGGATCATCCCGATTTAGCAGGGCAGATCAGCAAAAACCAGAATTTCGCAAAGGATATATCTGCCAGTTTTTCAACTGACAAGCATGGCACGGCAGTGGCTGGAGTGATGGTTGCTAGAAGAGATAACGCCAAGGGAATTATTGGTGTAGCACCCAATGCCAAACTGGTCGTATTGAAAGCCTGTTGGCCGGATAAAGCCGACGCTATTGAAGCAATATGTAACAGTTTCACCCTCGCGTTGGCCATAAATACGGCAATCAAAACGGGTGTCGATGTGTTGAATATGAGCCTAACTGGGCCTCAGGATCCTTTGCTGACCTTGTTGCTCAATAAAGCAATAGCAAACGGTATTATCGTTGTCGCCGCCGATACAGGATTTGCTGATTCAGTCGAGAGTTTTCCAGCATCCCTAAAAGATGTTATTTCTGTTCAGTCTATTAAACAGCCCGTTTCAGTGCCTGATTCTTTGGCGGAATCCGTAGCCGCTCCAGGCGATAAAATACTAACTACTTTGCCGCATGGCACATACGATTTTATCTCAGGTAGTTCGATAGCTGCGGCTGAGGTGTCTGGTGTAATCGCTTTGTTGTTAGAACTTAAACAGGATTTAACCGTGGCTGAAGTTCATACGATTTTGCACAAATCCAAAGTGATGCCAAAAGGCGGCATTATTGCTGGCGTTAATGCTAATGTTGCGGTGAATGCGCTATGCGAAACAGTTGCTTGTTCTCAATCAGTTGTGAGTGTTGCACAGAGAAAACCTTTGTAGATAAATCTAAAATACTCTAACTTTTCTGAGGAAATAAAATGGCAAGACGAGGGGATCACTCCCTGGAGCAAATAAAAGACATGATCCTGGTTGCAGCCGAAAATTTGGTTATCGAAGGTGGTTTATCCCTGTTAACGGTACGTAAAGTAGCGGCGAAAATTGGTTATACCATAGGCAGTGTCTATATGGTGTTTACGAGCATGGACGATTTAATCTTGCATCTCAAAGGGAGAACGCTAGATACGATAGCCGAACAAATGGAACAAGTAGGCACAGCTAGCGCGGAGAAGGGCTTAGAAGAGTTGGCAGGTGTTTATATCAGATTTGCCAGCCAAAACCTTAATCGCTGGAGCATGGTTTTTGAACACCGCTTGCCAGAAAATATTAAAGTTCCAGCTTGGTATCAGAAGAAAGTCGATAATATTTATGGAAAATTTGAGTCGCAATTCGCACAACTCACTCCTGAATTATCGCCTGCCCAACTAAAACAAACAGCGTTAGCTTTCTTTGGCGGTATTCACGGGATGTGCGTATTTATGCTAACAACGCAGCTTGGCGGGTTGAATAACAACGATTATGAAGAAGGTGTCGCCTTGTTAATTAGACGGTTTACTCATCACAACCGGACGAGTATAAGAGAAACTTGGAAGTCACGGCTGACAGGCCGCCCTCCTGCTAGATAAAAGATTGAAAAGATCACCGAAGCTGTGGGAGTTTGCTCCGGTGATCCTTCGAAATTAAGGTCTGGCAGAAATCACACTTTGTGATAGATATCCGCACCTTCTTCAATAAATTGCTTCGATTTTTCCACCATTCCTGCCGCTAAGGCTTCCTTTTCATCCGTTATCCCTTTTGCTTGGGCGTAATCTCGTACGTCCTGACTGATTTTCATCGAGCAGAAATGTGGGCCACACATCGAACAGAAATGTGCCACTTTTGCCGAATCTTTTGGCAGGGTTTCATCGTGAAATTCGCGGGCTTTTTCAGGATCAAGCCCTATATTGAACTGATCCTCCCAACGGAATTCAAAACGTGCTTTGGACATGGCATTATCACGCGCTTGTGCGCCAGGATGGCCTTTAGCCAAATCAGCAGCATGGGCGGCGATTTTGTAAGTGACGATGCCTTCACGTACATCTTGTTTATTAGGCAAACCCAAGTGTTCTTTTTGGGTGACGTAACACAACATTGCACAGCCGTACCAACCTATGTTTGCCGCACCTATTGCCGAGGTGATATGGTCATAACCTGGGGCAATATCGGTGGTTAATGGCCCCAAGGTATAAAATGGCGCTTCCCCGCATTCTTCCAACTGCTTTTCCATGTTGACCTTAATCATGTGCAAAGGCACATGCCCTGGGCCTTCGATCATGGTTTGTACGTCGTGTTTCCAAGCAATTTTGGTCAGTTCACCCAAAGTTTCCAGTTCACCGAATTGTGCCGCATCGTTAGCATCATAAATGGAGCCAGGGCGTAGGCCATCACCTAACGAGAAAGATACATCATAAGCCTTCATGATTTCGCAGATTTCTTCAAAATGCGTGTACAAGAAGCTTTCAGTATGATGTGCCAAACACCATTTCGCCATGATGGAACCGCCACGAGACACGATACCGGTCATGCGTTTTGCGGTTAACGGAACATGATGAAGGCGTACGCCAGCATGGATGGTGAAGTAATCCACACCTTGCTCTGCTTGTTCAATTAAGGTATCTCGGTACATTTCCCAAGTCAGCTCTTCGGCTTTACCGTTTACTTTTTCGAGCGCTTGATAGATAGGCACGGTGCCAATCGGTACTGGCGAATTACGTAATATCCATTCTCGGGTTTCGTGGATATTTTTGCCCGTAGACAGATCCATAATAGTGTCGCCGCCCCAGCGTATGCCCCAAAGCATTTTTTCGACTTCTTCATCAATCGACGAAGTTACCGCAGAATTACCCAAGTTCCCGTTAATTTTCACCAGGAAATTACGTCCGATAATCATCGGTTCCAGCTCTGGATGATTGATATTGGCGGGAATAATCGCCCGTCCTCTGGCGACTTCATCACGGACAAATTCAGGCGTAATGGAAGTTTGTATGGATGCGCCGAAAGAATTGCCAGGATGTTGGTCTTTCCATAAATCCCGCATTAGCTCCATGTTCTGATTTTCACGGATGGCGATAAATTCCATTTCGGGCGTGATCATGCCCTTCTTGGCATAGTGCATCTGCGATACATTTGCGCCAGCTATCGCGCGGCGCGGCTTCAGAATATGTTCAAAACGAAGATGTGCAGTCGCTGCATCGGCCATTCGTTGACGGCCAAACTCAGAACTCGGCTCAGATAATTCTTCCGTATCATTGCGTTCCGCTATCCAGGCAGCACGGACAGAACCCAGACCTTTCTTCAAATCCACCACCACATTAGGATCGGTGTAAACGCCTGATGTGTCATAGACATAAAGCGGCGGATTTTTTTCCGTGCCAAAGTGGACGGGTGTATCAGATAGGCTTATTTTACGCATAGGGACGCGTATATCGGCACGACTACCTTGCACATAGATTTTCTCCGATGCAGGGTAAGAATCGATTTTTATGCTGTTAGCAGCGGATTCAGCGGTGAAAGAGGCATCTTTAATGACAGCGCTCATGTTTATCTCCAAAAAATAAGACAAGGCGCGGGAAGTGTGGGCTTCCCTACGCCGGTATTAACCGGGGTCAGGTTCAAAGGGTATTTCTCAGCCTCGGAAAATATTCGAAGCACCCCTAGCCATTACGGATACAACTAAGTTAAAGGAAATAAAAGAAAATTGCAAATCTAAGGTGCTGTGATCAAAGTGGCCTTTTATTTGAGGCAAAAAAGGTTAAGCGATGAAATGCCATAAAACGGAGGGAAGTATAATAATTGCTTAAACTTGGAGCGGTGCTTGGCGAAGCAAAAGAAAGTATCCCAGCCATGATGATTGCCGGATTCCGGCAATCGATGCCGGAATGACGGTTACTCTAGCCTAATCCAACTTCCCATGACACTGCTTAAACTTCTTCCCTGACCCACACGGACACGGATCATTACGACCTATTTTGTTAGCCTCTCTTACAAAAGGTTGTGCTGGTGCGACAGGGTTTTCTTCAATGGTGGTTTCTGGATCATACTCACCCAATGCAGATGCTTCGGCATGTTCAAAATGCAACTCCCTGGGGGCTTGCATTTGCTCGTCCATCGCCTGTATGTCTTCTTCTTGGCTGACTTGCACACGGAACAAGATTCGGGTTACTTCGTACTTGATGTGGTCGAGTAAGTTAGTGAACATTTCGAAGGCTTCGCGCTTGTATTCCTGTTTGGGATCTTTTTGCGCGTAGCCTCTAAGATGTATGCCTTTACGCAGATAATCCATTGCGGTTAAATGCTCTTTCCAACTGTTGTCCAACACTTGCAGCATGACGGACTTTTCAAAATGCCGCATAACTTCTGAACTCATTTGCTGTTCTTTGTGCTTATATAGCTGCCCCAGCGCTTCAATAATTCGGGTGCGTAGCCCTGCTTCTTGAAGCTTTTTGTCTTGATCCAGCAGGGTTTGGATCGGGACTTCTGTATTGAATTCCTGATAGAGATGTTCTTCTAGCCCCTTGATATTCCACTGTTCTTCCATAGTTTTTGGCGGAATGTATTGGGTGATGAGGTTGTTCACTACATCTTTACGTATTTCGACGACGATGTCGGAAATATCCTTGGCCTCCATAAGCTCATTACGCTGGGCATAGACCACTTTACGCTGGTCATTGGCAACATCATCATAAGCCAGGATTTCTTTACGAATATCGAAGTTGCGGTTTTCTACCTTGCGCTGGGCGTTTTCGATGGAGCGGGTGACCCAAGGATGTTCGATGGCTTCGCCACTACCCATGCCCAGTTTTTGCATCAGGCCAGCGACACGGTCGGATGCAAAAATACGCATCAAGTCATCTTGCAATGCCAAGTAAAAGCGTGAGGAGCCGGGATCGCCTTGACGACCGGAACGACCGCGCAATTGGTTGTCGATACGACGGGACTCATGGCGCTCGGAGCCGATCACATGCAAGCCACCAGAAGCAATGACTTGGTTATGCCGTTCCAGCCACGCGCCCTTGACCCTATCCTTGTCTGCACCACTGGCATCAGGGCCTAACGCCGCTAATTCAGCATCCAGGTTGCCACCCAACACAATATCGGTGCCTCGACCTGCCATGTTAGTGGCAATGGTAACCGCACTGGGCATACCGGCCTGTTGCACAATATGCGCTTCACGTTCGTGCTGTTTGGCGTTAAGGACTTCATGCTTGACACCCAGCTTATTCAACAAAACCGATACCCGTTCGGAATTCTCAATAGATGTTGTGCCTACCAGAACCGGCTGTCCGCGCTGAACGCAATCTTTGATGTCTTCTGCGACGGCGTTATATTTTTCGTCGGCGGTCAAATACACCATATCGCCCAAATCCTTGCGGATCATTTTCCGGTGCGTGGGTATGACGACCACTTCAAGGCCATAAATCTTGTTGAGTTCGAATGCTTCGGTGTCAGCCGTACCCGTCATGCCTGAGAGCTTTTCGTACAAGCGGAAATAGTTCTGGAAGGTAATCGAAGCCATCGTCTGGTTTTCATTTTGGATTGAGGCGCGTTCTTTCGCTTCAATCGCCTGATGTAAACCCTCTGACCAACGCCGGCCAGGCATAATACGACCCGTAAATTCGTCAACAATTATGACTTGATCGTTTTGTACGATGTAATCGACATCGCGTTTGAACAAGGTATGCGCTCGCAAGGACGCGCTCAAATAGTGCATCAGGCGGATGTTAGTCGCATCATACAAGCTGGTGCCTTCGGTCATTAAGCCATGATCCACCATCAAGTGTTCTACATGCTCGTGGCCTTTCTCGGTCAAATGGGCTTGGCGTTCTTTCTCATCAACCCAGTAATCGCCATTGCCTTGCTCTTTTTCCTGTCTGATCAGGTGCGGAATGATGGCATTGGCTTTAACGTAAACTTCGGTGCTCTCTTCCGTCGGTCCAGAAATAATGAGCGGCGTTCTGGCCTCATCAATCAGGATGGAATCAACCTCGTCGATGATAGCAAAATTCAAGCTACGCTGGACTTTTTGCTCCAGGTTGAAGGCCATATTGTCGCGCAGGTAATCGAACCCGAACTCATTATTGGTGCCGTAAGTGATGTCTGCGGCGTAGGATGCTTTTCGTTCATCGTGTTCCATCTGGCTGATAATAACGCCGGTGGTTAGCCCTAAGAAGCTGTACAACCTACCCATCCATTCGGAATCCCGTTTGGCGAGGTAATCGTTGACGGTAACGACGTGAACGCCGTGTCCAGGCAAAGCATTGAGATATGCCGCTAAAGTCGCCATCAAGGTCTTACCCTCGCCGGTTTTCATTTCAGCAATTTTGCCGTCGTTGAGGATCATCCCGCCGATAAACTGCACATCGAAATGGCGCATTCCAAAGACCCGCGAAGAACCTTCCCTGACTGCGGCAAAAGCTTCTGGGATAAGGCTGCCCAGCTTTTCGCCTTTTGTAAGACGATTACGAAATTCTTGAGTTTTGGCTTTTAATGCTTCGTCAGATAATTTTTCATAGTCTGAGCTTAGCGCATTAATCCTTTTGACAAGTTTCCTCTTTTTCTTAACAAGCCTGTCATTTCGGCTTCCAAAAACTAATCTAACCAGCTTGCTCAGCATGTTTATTTCCGATGTAAATTGAATCAAACCATTGATTATATACTGTCTGGCTTATTAGGTACAAAAAACAGCCACCGTTTTAAAGACAATAACTGCCGTTTAGCCTAAAAGATAGGACATCTTAAAACGTGACAACTTCTTCATCTTTGCTCACCAACACCACATCCGCAGGGCGCATGGCAAACAGTCCAACAGCAACCACACCGACGATGTTATTAATGACTTGTTCCATTTTGATGGGGTCTAAAATATCTAGGTTATGGATATCAATAATCTGATTTCCATTATCGGTAATACAGTTTTCCCGCCATACAGGTTGACCACCTAATTTGACCATTTCCCTGGCGACATAGCTTCTCGCCATCGGAATTACTTCAATCGGCAATGGGAATTTGCCTAAAACATCCACACACTTGGAACCATCCGCGATACACACAAACTTCTTACTGGCTGCGGCAATAATTTTTTCTCGTGTTAATGCCGCGCCACCGCCCTTAATCAATTGTTTATGTGGGGTAATTTCGTCGGCTCCATCTACGTAGACTTCAATTGTACCCACCGAATTTAAGTCCAACACTGGAATTCCCGCTTGTTTTAAAAGCACCGTGGTTGCCTCTGAGCTGGATACCGCACCTTCAATGTCTGCCTTCATATCCGCCAGATAATTGATGAAATACTTCACCGTAGAACCTGTACCGACACCAATGACAGGTACGTCTTTAATATATTTCAATGCCGCTTGAGCCACTTTTTGTTTCAATTCGTCTTGTGTCATGATATTACCGTTGTTGTTATTAAAATTAGGGAACTTGCTTAAACTACAAAAAGCACCCGGATGAAAAACAGGTCATGATAATACCTCAGATGGAAAGTTTCCTCAGCCGATTTTTTATTTGCCCAATTATTGGGTTCTAGATACAGCAATATGTACTTAGATATTTTGAGAATTTAACAAAAGACACCGCTAGTTGTTTAGGTCCATAATTAATCGCATTCGTCTTGAACTTGTCGAAAGCGTAATGGCATTGATAATGCAGCACACTTCTGTAAGGTAAGCTCCAAAAGCACAACCTTTCAATATAACAAAAAAAATGGGTTGCAAAATACCAAGCCCCCTCTCCTGCAGGATGTCTACAAGGATGTAGGCAGTAGGGCAACGCATGGAGCGGTTGCCGAGGAGAATAAAATCAACTTTTTATACCCCCCATCCCGCCCTTAGCGTCGTAGATTCCATACCCTACTCACGCATTTCCTCCATCCCTGGCGGTCGTCCACCAAGGGAGAAGGGGCAGATACTTGCGCAGATACCTATGCTCGGTGGGAGAGGGGATTATTTAGAGATTTCTTATTAGTTATGCACTAGTTTTTGCCCGTTATTTTCTAGCATACCAATCGACTGTTGCGCTTCAATTCGGGATAGCCTCGAAGTTAAAACTTCAATCCGTTGCGCCTGAGTTTGGAGTACCGTCATCTGCCCTTTTAAGTTATCGATTTCTTGAGCCTGCTGCTGATTTTTTAGTTGTTCAGTTTTTAGCAGATCTTCCTGTGTTTTACCTTTCAACTTCTCAGCTTCCAATAGCGCATTCGTATGCTGGAGTTCGTTAAGGATCATCGGCGTTAGCTTCTGGTATTGCACGGTTTCAATCTTACCGTCCGCACCGTAAGCAACCAAATCAGGATAAACTTTAGCAACTTCCTCCGCTATCAGGCCGTATTCTAGCGGATTTCCCCCGCTTTCGTCAGCTTGTTTATAGTGATAGGTTACGGGACGTAATTGCAATAACTTATGGCTCGCCTCGTTCATGTCCTGGATGTCTTTTTTGAAGCGGACAGAGGAATTGATTGTGCCTAATTGACCATTGCTGTCAATAACAACGGGAACAGCATTCGCTAAGCCAGTGGTTGTCCCACGAATACCAGCCAAAAATGCACGTTTTTGATTTGCACTTCCAATACGAATGGTTGAGTCTTCAGTCTCTACACCGTTATTGCTTAGGTAGATGTTGAATTTTCCTGAGAATAGATTTTTTCCAGCATTTATTCCCAATGCCAAATTATAATTTCCAGCCCAATTAAAGCTAAGAGCTCCGAATCCAAGTGCAGTATTGTAGCTACCATACTGGTTGTTGAAGAGTGCTGTATAACCGTTCGCCGTGTTGCCGTTTCCTTTTATGTTTCTCAAAAGCGAAAGAGAACCAATAGCTGTGTTGTACACGCCAGTGATGTTATCGTTTAGCGCACTACTGCCATTCGCTGTATTATCTTAACCTGTCGTATTAGATAAAAGGGCATTAACACCGCAAGCAGAGTTACCATGACCACTGGTATTTTGAGAGAGCGCCCCAGTACCTATAGCGGTATTAGAATAGCCAATATTGTTTTTATTTAGTGCGAATTGACCATTAGCCGTGTTGAAAGAGCCGGAGGTGTTTGAAGCAAGTGTACCACTGCCAAAGCCCGTGTTAGCCACGCCTACGGTGTTCTTTAAAAGCACGCTTGCACCACCGGCGGTATTTTGGCGAATGTCACTTCCCGTGGGATTCGGTGGTGATACCCCTAAAACCAAATTAGACCACAGCACTATCCCTAAAAGGATGGCTTTGTTTTTTTGTTTCATATTCAGATTCCTGTTTTGGCGGTTATTAGAGCTTTAGTTATAGATTCGGTCTACTGAAGATTTAACTTTACTGGTGATAAAAAGGCTGCAACCCTTGAATTACGTGGTTTCGCTAAAGGACTCAGAGCAGATAGTTCAAACATTACAAGGCCGGATCAATAACCCAATAAAAGAGGGGTATTTGGGTTATGGTTTTGAATCTTATACTGAATCCCAGTAAGTCCTCCGATAGGCTAAGGACTAACGGTGACATGTTCAGAGTTGCCCTAAATAAGCAAAACAAAAAAGTTTGTTTTAACTGCTTTGAAAACCCTGCTTGTGAGCATACTAAATCCAAGCTGAATGTAGCCTGAATATATTTGTTAGGTGTTGAGGATATTTCTAAAAATCCAACAAACCCCTTCTCCCCTCGAGGGAGAAGGCTGGGATGAGGGGGATATAACCAGTTGATTTTATTCTCCCCCCCATTGACACGGGTTGTCACGGAAGCAACTTAATGCTCTCATAGCGGCTGACGATGCCCTTAAGGAAAAGGTGGCTCGCCTAAAAACAGTAAAAGGCATAGGCCCCGTAGCCGCACTGACCTTGGTTACGGACTTGCCGGAACTTGGGGCTTTGACCCATAAAGAAATTAGTGCGCTCGTGGGTGTTGCGCCCTTCGGCCGGGACAGCGGAACACTGAAGGGCAAACGGACAATATGGGGTGGGCGTGCATCAGTGCGAACCGTACTCTATATGGCCGCTGTCAGCGCAATTACCCATAATCCGCCTATTAAGGCGTTTTATGGGCGGCTACTGCAAAAAGGCAAGGCCAAAACGGCACTCGTTGCCTGCATGAGAAAGCTGCTAATTGTTGCCAACGCCATGATCAAGAGCAATAGCACCTGGAATCCAAACTTTGGAAAATTGGCTTGCTTTTAAACACAGTTGCTCTCCAGCAGGAGAGGGGGCTTGGTGATTTGGCAACCCATTGTTTTTGTTATATTGAAAAGTTGTGTAGATACCTATGCCCAGAGGGAGGAGGAGAGGGTTTTGAATTATCAGAGATCACCTAATTTTTCCAACATTCCGCTGCGGTACCTGGCGCATCAAATCCTTTGGCACCTGCATTCGTCAACGTCAAATTTCCGCATCGGTCATTGGTTTGGGCACCAATGGGATCGGCTGTTAGCGTATAACCTGCGTCCGTAGCCGCACTAATGCTAATTTCATAAAAAGTACTGGTATTATTTGGTGGGGTATAAATAGCGGGAGGCGGACGCCCTACATCATTATTGGCCGCAACTGTCCCACCAGCCGTACTTGCACAAGTATTTGCCGCAGCCTGTACAGCCGCATTTACGGTAGGATTGGTATTACAGTATGTGTTGCTGACCGTATAATACCGCTCCATCGCATTAGCCAATGACAACAACGATCCTTCCGCATCCGCCCTGCGTGACTTCATCATGCTTTCCGTATAGCTGGGATAGGCAATAGCGGCCAAAATACCGATGATTGCTACGACAATCATTAGTTCTATCAGTGTAAAGCCATTCTGTTGTGCTTGTTTCATAAGGGAACCTATAAAAAATTCAAAAAACGCCTTCATTCTTCGAGATACCTACACGGATGTAGCTAGTAGGTGGAAAAATGCTCCTGCACAACCACATTCACCACTTCCATGTGGTTTGTGGCAACGTAGGACGACAAACCGCTCCTGCGTTTGCTGCATTCAGTACATACTGTACTACAGCAGTTGCCGAGAAGGTTGGGAAATAGGATTAAAATTAGTCATATCAATAAGTTGTTATATGAAATCCCCTCACCCTAGCCCTCTCCCAGAGTGAGAGGGGATTGTTGGAGCAAGAAAACCTCCATAGATTCAAAAAACTCCTTCTCCCTTAGGGCATAAGTATCTACACAAGTATCTGCCCCTTCTCCCTTGAGGGAGAAGGTCGGGATGAGGGGGGTGGGTATAAACAGTTGATTTTATTTTCCTCACCCCAACCCTCTCGGCAACCGCTCCTGCGTTGCCCTACTACCTACGTCCATGTAGGCATCCAGCAGGAGAGGGGGCTTGGTGATTTGGCAAACCATTGTTTTTGTTATATTGAAAAGTTGTGTAGATACTTATCCCCTTAGGTAGAAGGTCGGGATGAGGGGAATATAAGAGACTACCATAAATAAGGTTTTCCTAAAGACCCCTGCACGGATGCGAATCTAAGTACGTATCCACCCACCCGCTTTGCAGTCAGTCTATTGAAACCATTCCCGCCATGATAAACGGCCTGCTTTTTCAGTATCGAGTGGCGAATAAGGGCTGGTATTCCCTCCAGAACACCCACCCCCACCATCCACACATCCTGCTGTTGTTGGAGTTGTTGGAGTTGTTGGAGTTGTTGTACCTGTACCTGTACCTGTACCTGTACCTGTACCGCTTCCATTATTAATGGTAGTGACAACGGTTGATCCGTCCGTGAAGGTCTGCGTCACCGTTGTCGTGCCATTGCCATTGTTTAAATCGGTTCTGGTGTACTTCGCGCCGCCGACATAAGTCGTTACGGTTGTTGTGGCGTTGCCGCTAACCGTCGTTGCTGTAGATATGATACCGCCACCGCCGCTAAATGTACCATCTTTCGGGTCTTTCGAGCTTGCTGGAGGAGTTTTAGCCTTCGCATCAGAAATCAAATCTTCAGGCGCATCAGGTATCCATCCGGGTTTTCCGTAGCATATGTTGTTAGGATGATGCCAGTAGGTGGTGTATTCGCCGATAACGTACAGATTATACAAAGACTGTTTAACCCGCCAGCCGTATTTTGCCCGTTGGGCATCAGTCAGGCCGCCATTACCATTGTGGTTGAATTCCAAGGCCGACGCGGGCGTGGTACTTTTAATAATCTGGAGTGCCAATGCTCCGTCAAAGCGTTCACCATTCGGGCCTATCACCCCATTGTTTCCAGAATTGAACATAGTGCCATTTGGGTTCAAGTAAACAACACAGGTGTAATTTACCGGTATCAAACCTGCACGAACAGCACCACCATCACCCCACCAGTCCTTGGATTTGAATGCATCCAGCGGTAAGTTGAAGATCAAGGTACCAATATCATTGCGGGTAATAGGTTGCAAGCTGTTAAGCAAAGTGGTGGCATCGGTTTGGCTAGCCAGTCCCTTAAAGGTTTTAACGCTTTCGTACGGGCTACCGCTTATAGAAAGTTTAGCCGCCGGATTAAGGTACTGGTTCATCACCAGCACCTTAAATGGTTTAGTTGTATCGGTAGCCGAAGCAATTATGTTCGGCGAAAGATTAAACTGTGGCTCACTCGCATTCAACATATTAACCCCCGTCACGTCATAGACATCATCGTATTCGTGGACATGTTTCTGGTTAGCATAGTTGTTTCCTACCGTGCCTGTTAATGTGTTGTAAGTGTTACAAGTAAGGATTTGAGTTGTTTTGCCACTGGCACCACTACAAGCTGTTGATGTTGACGATAGATTTGTTAAAAAACTGTAACCTGTAGAAAAGCCGGGGGCGGGTGTACCTAAACCAGCTTTGCAGTATTTGCTTGATACTTTACCTAAATCTGCAACAACATTGCTGGTTTTTTCGCAGATGCTTTTAGTCTGGGATAAAGCCGTCGGCACGTTGGTAGTGACGTTTGTAGTCGAGCCATAGTAAATATCAAAGTCAAAATGTCCGCCAGAAACACCTGGATCGGGTGGATCCACTACGGTGCCGCCACCGCCACCGCCACCGCCAGTCGTAGTCGTAGTCGTAGTTGCTGTAGGCAGGTCTGGGTGGAAAGCGAATAATGTCGTACTGTAATTAAGCCCCGTTACATAGATAGGTTGGGAGAAAACACCACCCGTTAAATATTTGGAGACTGGGATGCACGTAATATGGCTAGCTATATTAGGCGTACAACTGGAAGCCAAATCAGAGCTGTTGAAAGCACTGTCTTTGTTTAAATCGAATATTGGCGACAAGGGCGAGCCACCGTTGATAAAAGTGAATTCGTTGAGCCAATTTTTACCATTGTCCGGTGCTTGAGCCAACGTGTTGGGATTGGTGCTGAGGAAATAAAAACGTCCATCAGTATAAAAAGGTATTTCTCCCACCACACGTTCACCCGCCGGAAGTGCCACTTTCCAGCCATAGTGCTTGCCAGTGCCAGCCGTCCAGTCTGGAACATTACTGGTAATAGTGCGGATAGTGCTTACAACACTGTTAAGCGTATAAGTCGATGGGGTTAACGTTTGGGAAAGTAACTGGTTATTAGCCGCAGGCGCGCCATCCCAAATACCGTAGACATAATGTACGGAAGCGTCGCCTATATCGCCACTATCCAATATCCGCCCTGTGGCAAAGGCTAACATCTGTCCCCCATTGGGGTGAGCGGTGATTGCAGGAGCCGTTGTGATAGGCTGGACTGGCGAGGTAGTGAACAGCGGTTGGATGCCCGCAGTGGCGGTATCTTTATCCACCACGCTGTATAGAGACGGATCGCTGCCCGTTAGGTCGAATTTCCAAACATGGCCGTCAATGTCGCCTGCGTAGGCGTAATCAACTTTGTCATCACCTGTGGTCTCCACCAGTGTCGGTGTTGATAGTCCGTTGGGGCTTGTGGTGGTGCCAGATCCAGTATCGATGGCTTTGATGAGTGCGCCAGTGTCGATATTGATAAGGTATAGCACAGCATGACCGCTACCCCCGTTGACGTAACCGTTGCCGACAACCGCTACCGCCGTGGCATTAGTATCGTTTAGGCGAGCGGTGCGCGGCGTACCAAAGGTATATCCCAGATCGGCATAGCCGGTTGTAGCTGGGGTGACTTCCCATTTAATCTTAGTTGCCGCATCATTTTCACTGGTGGGAGAAGGGTCGGTAACGTCAAGTGAATAAAGCCCTTTCCCGCCAGCACCAAGCCCACCCACCAGTAACGTCTTAACGGTTCCACCAAAATCAACATTGCTGATACCGATTGGCCCATCCACAAAGTGGCTGTGTATATAAGGATTGCTAATGACCAGCTTATTCAGTTTAGGGATGAGCATAGAAGGAATATATGCAAAAACTTCCTGTCCTGTACTTGCATCAAAAACATGCAGCATACCGTCATTCGCCCCCACATAAATGCGCTTGGTGCTTGCATTATGATTCCAGTATTGAATCGTGGAATGCAAAATATCACCCAAAACATGGTCACGAGGGCGAAACACACCAATGGGTACTTCATTGCTAGTGCCGCCACGCACATAATCGACTATTTTGACACCTGTGGCGGCAACGCTGCTAATGCTTGTCTGTTGGGCGGTGGTAAGATTGCCCCAACTAAAACCCACACCCGTGCCGCTGGCACGGGTAACGATTTTACGAGTGACATTGAGATCTAACAAGTCGGCAGCGGATGTTGTCGTTGGGTCATTACTGTCCCATGGCCCAGCAGGCTGAACAGCTGCATAGGCGTTGATTTTAAAGGCCAGGAGATCGCCGCTCCATGTATCTGGAGAGTAATCCAATTGGTAAAAATTTTCGGTTCCCGATTGGAGGTCGTATGAACTCATGCTTGGCTGTGCCAGCCAGCCAGTGGGCTGTGAATCCGGCGTAAATATTGGTGCTGCGAACGTCCCCTCTGCACATAGCAGTAACGACAGGCTGAACACGAGCTTGGCTTTAATTTGGACGTTCATTGCTAGATACCTCAGTAAGGATAATGGAGTTTTTAATTGGCAAAGGATTGGACTTCAATTCTATGCAGTGTTTGAAGCTGGACAACCGTCGTAGCGTTTTGGCCCCATGCACGAACAGTCAGACGAAAAACTGCAAAACAGCGGTTCACGTTACTCGTGTTCATCACACAAGGCCCCATGTATTCGATGATATAGCGTGGTGGGAAAGCAACATCGACGAGCGCTGTTGCTGGTGTGTTTGCACCATAGCGCAGACCACTCGTTCGCCAATCATTATCAGTGAAGGCTTCCCATACTGCGGGAGTCTCCGTGGGGCATAACCCATTTGCGCATAATGGTGCAATGACGTTTTGAAATGGCCCACCTGACGACAGGCGTAATGGGTTAAAAGGTGCTGCGCCGCTGTTAAGGTAAAACTGAGCATCGCGTAGACCGGCTTCAGCCGCTTGGAAAGCCACATTACGATCACGCATATTACCCGCCATTTTTTCTTCAAGTCCGGTACTCTGCATGCCTGAAAGGCCAATTAACGTAAGCAGCAGCAGCATAATTAAGCTGACCACCAAAACAACGCCGGATTGGGATTTAAATAACCCAGGTCTAGACATCATAAGGAAACCTCTAAAAATGCAAAAAACACCTTCAACCTCCAGGAAGGGTGTGGGAAATAGCCCTTTGATTTTAAAACCCTCATCCCAACCTTCTCGGCAATAGCTCCTGCATTGCCCTACTACCTACATCCATGTAGGCATCCCAAAGGAAGAAGAGGCTTCTTGAATTTTTAAAGGTTACCATAAGATTTATCATGTTAATGAACCCGGTTACGCAAGGTAAAGGTAGAATTAAATACTCGGCGTATTCTGCGATCCGGTAGCGCTGGCGTACTCGTTGCTGCGTTGTAGGTATAAGCCAAGGGTGCCGGTGTCACATTGTTGTCAATAGTGTAAAGCAAGAGACTGACACGGACACTGACTACATTACCCATATCAGTATTGGTGACTGCTCCTGCTTGCCCATAGTAGTTAGGGGTACCATTATTATCAGTGTCCACGCCGTAAGTAATCTGCATATTTTCCACGCCTTCAATCAATGAATTGCCATCTCGCTGTAACTCACTTATTCCTGAAGCTGGCACTGCAATGGTGTAACCATGGGTCACGAATGCATTTGAGGCGGGCAAACACGCAACAGCCGACCATCGTACAGTTATACTGTCTGGCGCGTCCAAGGCACTATTTGCTGCGTTTACCGCACCATTTGTACCCGTGATACCCCATCTATCGAAGGTAACTGGATCTGTCAAAAACGGCTTGGTCGGACACGCGCGATAGTCCGCCATCCGAATATCCCGGCCTATAAAATCCATAGCAAAACGACCATTCTCCTGAAGCCTGGACAACGCCTCTTGTACTCTATAAGTCTCCCTGGAACTTATAAAAATCTGTATAATCCCAGTCAACAGGAATACACCCAGCAACAGCGCTATCATTATTTCAATTAGCGTCATGCCCTTTTGTTGGCAGGGCAGCTTATTCTGACGCATCAAACGATTACTGTTCATGGCAAAAAAACCAATTGGGCTGCATCTGTTGCAAGCAATAGTCAGCATTCATAATGCAAATCTTTAAAAATTCAAAATTCTCCTTGTTTCTCTCCCAGAGGGCATAGGTATCTACACAAGTGCCTACTCCTTCTCCCTTGAGGCATAAGTATCTGCGCCTTCTCCCTTGAGGGAGAAGGCCGGGGTGAGGGGGATATAAACAGTTGATTTTATTCTTCTCGGCAACCGCTCCATGCGTTGCCCTACCTCCTGCATCCATGCAGTCGTCACCCCAACCCTCTCCAGCAGGAGAGGGGGCTTGGTGATTTGGCAACCCATTGTTTTTGTTATATTGAAAAGTTGTGTAGATACTTATGCCCTTGGGGGAGAAGGCTGGGATGAGGGGGATATAAACAATTGATTTTATTCTCCTCACCCCAACCCTCTCCAGCAGAAGAGGGAGCTTGGCGCTTTTGCAGCCCATTGTTTTCATTGCAATGAAAAGTTGTGTAGATACCTTTGCCCAGAGGGAGAGAGGATTATTGGGAACGCTCATAAGCGAAAATCCATCCTAAAGTTGCGATTTGCCGCACCCGTTTTACCATCATCCCAACTAACTATGACGCTAAAAACTCCAGCAGCACGCGTAATTGTGCCAGTGCCACTCGGCAAAGTAGCGACCAGATCATTATTCCAATCCAATAGGTCTTTTTGGGCGAGTTGATCTGTCGAACATGAATTTGCCGACGTTGTACAATCTGAACAAGGCGTGGTACCACTTCTACAGAGAGCGTCAGCAGGCAACATGACATCAGGTAGATACCTTGCTTGTGCCGCAGTGCTAGCGTTTGCCCGCATCCTGTCTGCAATATCGTAAGCCAATTGCGTAGCCTGGCTGCGGTTGTAGGCACTTTGGTTGTTACCCAACCCCACCGCTTGAAGTGATGCCAAGCCCAATAAGCCCACCGCAAGTATAACTACGGCGATCAGGACTTCAATTAAAGTAAATCCACTCTGTTGTTTCATAATAGGCTAGTAATGGGTTGGCAATTCATTATGTAAACCTCTCGTAATTCATAAAAACCCTTCGCACCCCAAGGATGGAGGTAGTGCGGCAGTAGGCAGGTAATCTGCTCCTTCTCCCTTGGGGCATAGGTATCTACACAAGTGCCTACTCCTTCTCCCTTGAGGGAGAAGGCTGGGATGAGGGGGATATAAACAATTGATTTTATTCTCCTCACCCCAACCCTCTCCAGCAGGAGAGGGAGCTTGGTGATTTGGCAACCCATTGTTTTTGTTACATTGAAAATGTTGTGTAGATACTTATGCCCTGAGGGAGAGGGGATATTCATATTTCCGTAGCTTTCCAAAATCATGGGCAGGCAACATCGACAGTGGTACTCGGGCGACCCAAAGGACCCAAACCTATTGTTTTTCCAAAAGGTCCAGCGCGATCATCACAGATTGTTATAAAGCCCCCCAGATTAACTAGCCCACTCGCAAGATAAGAGATAAAGTCTACAACATTGCCGCTTCCGGCCATGCTTATCTGCACTTGTGCACTCCCCTGTACTTTCAATAAAGTTTCGGCGGGAGGGTCGTAATCATTGTTATTGTTTTGATCGGTAAAAATTATCCAGCCTTGCCTCCAGTTACTTGTTGCACCATCTGCCACGCAATTAGCACCATCACTACTTTTGCAAAGGGTAACCCTTGTGCCACGCTTAACTGCCTCACTACGGGCAAGATTTAATGAGGTGACAAGGTCATTGGCTTGGGTGGTTAGCCGGTTATTTTTAATGGCCGTGTTAAAGCTAGGTACGGCAAGACCCATCACAACAGCGGCAATAGCAATTGTTAACATAAGCTCAATCAGTGTAAAGCCCAGAGCATTGGTAAATTTGCAGCTTGGGGGCTCTCTAACAATCCCCTTTCCCTTTTTTAGGAGAGGGTGGTAAAAATCCAATTTTAATCCCTCTATACCAACTCTTTCAGAAGAGAAGGTGGCTTTTGAATTTTTAGAGGTTTCCCGATGGTTTACTGACATTCTGCCTTGCCCGTTTCCGTTCTTACTCGCCCAACTTTGCTGATTATTATGACCCGTGATTGTGCTTTTTTTCTTGAGCTGTCGCATAAGCTAAACCTGTCATTGGCAAGCCCTGTTGCGCCACGGCTATTGCCCATGGCTAAAAAAGCTACCCAACTGGCGTAATTGCCACCCGTCCTTAAGGTATAGCCTTCGGGCAGGGCTTCGTAGGTTTTTAACAGCTCATCTGTATTATTCATTGTTCCATCGCCGTTACTGTCGGCAAAAATATCCCAACCGTTGTCCCACACTTTGAGTGTGGTGCCTTTATGTTTAATCGTAACCTGCTGCCCACGCTTTATCGCCTCGCTTCGAGAATACGCTAAGGTCGCAACCACCTGATTCGAAATACTTGTAGAACGGTTATTGCTTATCGCATTCATAAAATTGGGTATAGCCACGGTCGCGAGAATACCCGAAATGCAAACTGTAGTCACGACCTCGGGAAGAGTCAACCCCAGGCTTGTTATTGGCTTATTTGGCATGGCGAACTCCTTGATAAACAGCAATTGACTGCTACACAGGTTTACGATGTTCCATAATGGCCTTAACCATATCTTATTGTAGTCTTTAAATGGCGTTTGTGAAGTAAGTCACAGATTACATATTTTGAGGTTTGTTGCCGCTAAATTTCTTTCAGAAAAGAAGGTGTTTTGATTAAATACCTTATGGGGAGCACTAAAAATTCAAAAAACCCCTTCTCCCTCTGGGCATAAGTATCTACACAACTTTTCAATATAACAAAAACAATGGGTTACCAAATCACCAAGCCCCCTCTCCTGCTGGATGCCTACATGGATGTAGGTAGTAGGGCAACGCAGGAGCAGTTGCCGAGAGGGTTGGGGTGAGGAGAATAAAATCAACTATTTATACCCCCTCATCCCGACCTTCTCCCTCAAGGGAGAAGGGGCAGATACTTATGCCCTCTGGGAGAAGGGGCTGCCCAGCGTTTGGCTGAAGCATCTTGCTAATCAGGAAATAATTTTTGAACTTAATCGCTACCATTAACACAAACTAATGCCTCCTAGTTTAGCAGTTTTTCTAAAAACTCAATAAGTTATGGCCTATCACGACAGGCTCGTATCATTTAGAAAACTAGCCATACTGTGATAATATGGCACTATAGGTTATCAATTCTTTGTAAATGGCACATTCCCACATACCTCCTCAATTAATTGACCGCTTCGGCAGAACGGTGGATTATTTGCGTATTTCCATTACGGATCGCTGTGATTTCCGCTGTGTGTATTGCATGTCTGAGGAAATGACATTTTTGCCACGCGAGCAAGTTTTATCGCTGGAAGAGCTGTATACAATAGCCAAGGCATTTACTGAATTAGGGGTTAAAAAAATCCGAATAACGGGCGGTGAGCCTTTGGTCAGGCGCGGGGCGTTGGAATTACTGGAGAATATCGGCAGTATTGAAAGCTTACATGAGCTGGTGCTAACGACGAATGGCTCTCAACTGGAACACATGGCCTTACCTTTGAGGAATGCAGGGGTAAAGCGGATTAATATCAGCCTAGATACCTTGAATGCGGATAAATTTAAGGCAATCACCCGCACAGGTGATTTACCACAAGTTTTGCGGGGCATTGATGCCGCTTGTGAAGCCGGATTTGAGCGAATTAAGATCAATTCTGTAATATTGAAGGATAAAAACCACCAGGAAGTAGTTGATCTGGTGCAATTTGCGGTCGATAAGGGCATTGATATTAGCTTTATCGAAGAGATGCCCTTGGGCGTGGTCAGCCAACATGACCGTTCTTCCGCTTATTATTCCAGCGATTGTATTAAAGCCGATTTGGCAACCCAGTTCTCATTACTGGCATCTACCGAAAAAACCGGTGGACCGTCGGTGTATTATAAGGTACAAGGCACTGACACCCGCGTTGGTTTTATTTCGCCGCACAGCGCTAATTTCTGTAGCACTTGTAACCGAGTACGCTTAACGGTTGAAGGGCAGTTGTTGTTGTGTTTAGGCAATGAACATTCGGTTGATCTTAAGCAAGTAATCAGAGCCAATCCGGGGAATATGGAAATTTTAAAGCAGGCTATCGTTGATGCCATGCTGATTAAGCCCGAAAAACACGAATTTAACATCCATGAGCAACCGGTGATCCTACGGCACATGAGTGTTACGGGCGGGTAGCAGCACTAAGGACACTACTTAATGCCCTCTCCCTTTGAGCATAGCTATCTACACAAGTATCTGCCCCTTCTCCCTCGAGGGAGAAGGCTGGGATGAGGGGGATGTAAATAGTTGATTTTATTCTCCTCACCCCAACCCCCTCCAGCAGGAGAGGGAGTCCATTGCTTTTTCAACTCGTTGTTTTTATTACGTCGAAAAGTTGTGTATATACCTATGCCCTTTGGGAGAAGGGACTCAATCGCTTAACTAAACAACATATTGGGGCAGTATTGCTCCCTCTCAAATCAACTGCTTCTTTCCCAAATAAGCAAAATATTTTTCTCAACTATATAAGGTTCTCATGTCATTTGACTCACTCGGTTTATCGGACGCACTGCTTAAAGCGGTTGCTGACCAAGGCTATTCCACACCCACGCCTGTTCAGAGTAAAGCGATTCCACCCATTCTTGCCGGTAAAGATATTATTGCTGGCGCACAAACCGGCACCGGCAAAACCGCCGGTTTTTCCCTTCCGTTGCTGCAACGGCTTGCAGAGAATGTTGATATAAAAGCACGGCCAAGAAAAATTCGCGCCTTGGTGCTCGTGCCTACCCGCGAATTAGCAGCACAAGTCCATGAAAGTATTACGATATATGGAAAATACTTGCCGTTACAAACGCAAGTCATCATTGGTGGAGCGAGCATTAATATGCAGACCAGAATGTTACGACATGGCTGCGATATTGTCGTCGCCACCCCTGGTCGCTTAATGGATCATGTAAACCAAAAAAATATTTCCTTAAGTAACGTGGAAATATTGGTATTGGATGAAGCTGATCGAATGCTGGATATGGGCTTTCTACCGGAAATTCGTCGAATTCTGGCCTTTCTGCCAAAAAACAGACAAAGCTTATTATTTTCCGCGACCATGCCCGGCACCATAAAATCGCTGGCAGCAACCATCCTTAACAACCCTGTCGAGATTGAAATCGCTAAGCAAAACATTACGGCTGATAACGTATCCGAACAAGTATATGGTATTGCCCAGGGCAATAAGCGCGAGTGCCTTTCTTACCTAATAGGAAGCAATAATTGGAAGCAGGTATTGGTTTTTGTACGTACCAAGCATGGCGCGGACCGTTTACAGAAACAGTTGATAAAGGACGGCATCAGTGCGGCTGCGCTGCATGGTGACAAAACCCAAGGCGCTAGAACTAAAGCCTTGGAATATTTTAAAACGGGCAAAGTTGCTGCGCTCGTCGCCACCGACATTGCCGCACGAGGGCTGGATATTGAAGAATTGCCGCACGTGGTCAATTTTGATTTGCCGCAAGTCGCCGAAGATTACGTCCACAGGATCGGTCGTACTGGACGAGCGGGATCAAGTGGAGCAGCCCTGTCCCTGGTTTCTCCTGAAGAAGCGCATTTGCTAGGGGCTATCGAAAAGCTATTGAAACGGCAAATTCCACGGGTAAGTGATACCGGTTATGAACCGATATTGTTAAATGTCGCTGCTGCACCAAAGAAAATTGCCCCTGCGAAAATTTCGGGCAGAAAGGACTATCGGCATACCGATAAAAAAACACCGCAACGTGGCAATGGAACGAGTTATAACCCACGTAGCGATAAGCCAAAAAGCCGTGCAAATTCAAGGCCGTAATCGTACAAAAAAATGCCTTTCAACACATTTTTCGTTTTTTGTGCGTTCATACTCATTTTTAGTATTGAAATGAGTTAGTATTGGCTTAGTATTATGAAGTAATCGCTAGGGTGTCTCTAAAAATCCCCTCTCCCTCTGGGAGAGGGCTAGGGTGAGGGTTGATTGCTTGATTTTAAATCCCTCATCCCAACCCCCTCCCAGGGGGAGAAGGAGCTTTTTGAATTTTTAGAGATTCCCTCTAGTAATTCCCTTTCTTTCTGGGAGAGTAATATACTTCACCGGTTTCGAAGTCCATACCCCACCCTTCTGTCGGAGGAGAAAGGAGGATTTTGAGCTTTTAGGTACCCCATAACGATAAAACTTTCAACCAGGAGAATTCAATTATGTCGTTTTTCGCATCGTTCACAAAAAAGTCTAAACTCGATGCTGCCGTAAAAAAAGCTGATAAAGCACGTAAAAAGGAAGGCAGCGAGGCAGATCAATTACTTAAAGAAGTCTACCAAGACTATTCTGATGTCCTGACCGGCGATCCGGTGCGTGCTGCAACCCTATACCATTGGGGGGTTACTTTGCTAAATCAAGCAAAAACCAAAACGCCGTCAGAATCCATCAATATTTACCGTAATGCGATTGCAAAATTCTCTTTTTGTATGACCTTAGACCCAAACTACCTTGCTGCGGCTATGGATGCCGGGGTCGCCTGTATGGATTTAGCCCGCGCCAGAGGAGTAGGCTCGACTGATGAACTTTATGAAATGGCTAAAAGACAGTTTGAAAAGGCAAACTCCATTCAAGCGGGTGTTGCCACCTTTAATCTTGCCTGTGTCTACGGCATCCATGGCGATAATGAGAACTGTCTGGCAGCATTGAAGATCGCAAAAGATAAAGGTAGTTTACCGGAAGATGCTGATATTCTTGCCGATCCAGATCTGGACAGTATCAAGAATCAAGCTTGGTTTAAAGAGTTCATGGCCTCACTGGTAGACGATAGACGGCTCGCAGAAGAAAAAAAGTTGGCGGCAAAAGCCGCTGAAGAAGAGGCTAAGAAACCTAAAGAGAAAACAGAGTTTGATCCTTATAAACCTCAAAAAAAGAAGGTTGAGGAAAAGAAAAACGAACCTGAAGCCAACGAAACGGCTACAACAGCCGCTGACGAAACTAAAGCACCGCCCAAAAAAGCCGCTAAAAAAGTAAGCAAATCACCTAATGCGGATGAGTCTTTGTCTATTGAAGCCAATGATTCCGACGAATCAGTCGATTAGTGGAGATCTAAACACACCAGTTTCGCTCAATGGCTGGACTGGCAAGTCAGCCATAAGCGAAATCAATACGTTACACTAATTTTTTGTCTGTCTAAGGATTAAATCAGCACGTCTTTAGTGTCGCGGAATATGGGGATTGGGCATGGAGTGCGTACCTCAAGTTAGGTGCTTATACCAATCCCAATAAGTTGTTATTTGAATCCCCTCATCCTAACCTTCTCCCACTGGAGAAGGGATAACTTGTGAACTTATTGGGATTGGTATTACACACCCATCTTTCTTTAAGTTTTACTTTGCCCATCTTCACTGTCTTGCTCATGCATGATAGCCGTATAACAGTTCATAATACTTTCAGTATAGTTGGCGTGAGCCTTGGCAAGCTCTTCCGGTGAACCAAATTCTTTGCGTAATTCTTCCAGCGTCTTTTTAGGATCTTTCTCTTTTGTCAGTGTCAGCATTTTTGCATAATTGCGATAAGCTTGTAGTCTGTCTGGATCAAAAGCAAAAAATCCGGGCATATTTAGATAGGTCGTATCAATCACGCATTTAGCCATGTGAGCAGGATCTATCTTGTAGTCTTTAATATCTTTCTCTTTTTCCATTTCTTCTAAAACGACCTGCTCGTAATGATTTTTATCGGCACAGGCCACAAGGAATAGGGGGAATAGGAGAATTAACAGCAGTTTTTTCATGTACATAACACCATCTTAATATTCAAACTCACAACATAGAACACTGCATTATACGCATTTCGCTGGGTTTCATGTAACGACAAAATGCAGTATCGTAAGGGAAAACGCTTATTGATCAATTTTCTGCATGGCTAGTTTCACCCAATCCTCCGCTTCCTTATTAATATCAGCCGTTTTGCGGCCTTTGCTTGCTATGGGAGGGCCTATTTTTACTTTGATTGTCCCTGGATATTTTAAAAAGCTGTAGCGCGGCCAAAATTTTCCAGCGTTATGTGCAATGGGAATGACAGGATAACCGGATTTTTGCGCCAGCATCGCCCCACCCGCGCTAAAACTAACTATTTTATCGACTGGCATCCGCGTCCCTTCTGGAAATACGACTACCCATAGACCCTCCTTTAATGCCCCAGTTCCTTGACTGATTAATTTACGTAAAGCAGCGGATTTGTTATTCCGGTCTATGGCTATCGGTTTCAGGGTAGCCATCGCCCAGCCCCAAAACGGCACCCATAATAACGATTGTTTAAATAACGAAGTTTGAGGCGGCAAAAAGCACCTGAACGCCAATGTCTCCCATGCCGATTGGTGATTACTTAGCACAATTGCGGCACTGTCGATATTAATATGTTCCAGCCCTTCAATCTCATGACGAACACCGCAACAAATTTCTGCCAATTTCAATACGGCTTCCGCCCAACCTTTACCCATGCGATAACGAACGTTAAAGGGAAAAATTATACAAAGCAAAACCAAAGAGCCAAAAACAAAAGTAGCGATGATCGAACCCACTAAAAATACCGCCGACCCAAGATAAATTCGGAAGTTATTGTTTTGATAAGATATATTTGGCTGCGCCATAAAGATTTTCAAAAACAGGAAGATTGATGTTGGGGTTGTTTATCAGGGTTTTCTGACCTTTTCCGGTTTTAACCAAAATCGGCTTTGCGCCTACGGCCTGTGCCGCTTGTATGTCACGTAGTGAATCGCCGATAAAACTGACGGTTGTTAAATCAATATTGCGTTCTTCAGCAAACCGCTTAAGCAAGCTGGGTTTTGGCTTACGGCAGTTGCACAAACTGTCTGGACCGTGCGGACAATAGTAAATAGCGGCAATTTCACCGCCTTTCTCGGCAAGCAACCGGTGCATTTTTTCATGGATTTTTGTCAGTGTGGTTTCATCAAACAAACCTCGTGCAATGCCGGACTGATTGCTTATAACCACCACGTCGTAACCCTGCTTGTTAAGCAAGGCAATCGCTTCAAGGCTGCCTGCAATAGGAATCCACTCTTCAGGAGATTTTATGAATTCATCGGAATCGACGTTAATAACCCCATCCCGATCCATCAGCACATAATGCCGTTGTTCCATGCTGTTAGATTACGATTGCAGCTTGGAGATGTCGGCAATTTCCAAAAATTGATTTGACAACATAGTTAGCAAAGCCAAGCGTCTGGCACGTAAATCAAGGTCATCAGACATCACCATCACTTTATCGAAAAAAGCATTGACGGCAGGTTCAGTCTTAGCAAGACGACTGAGTGCGGCTTGATAATCCTTTTTTTCCAGGAACGGCTGGATGTCAGCCGCCGATTGCTTGGCGGTATCAAACAAATGGCGTTCTTCGGCTTCTACCAGTTCACCGACTTGCGCGGCGGGTGCGGTATCGGATTTTTTCAGGATATTGCGTATGCGCTTGTTGGCTGCTGCCAAACTATCGGCTTCGGGCAGTTGGCGGAAAGCCTTGACCGCTTGCAATCTTTTCATGAAATCCAACGGCTGGGTCGGGTTAACCGACATGACCGCATCAAATTCATCCGGTGCGAAACCACGATCCAGGCAGTAGCCTTTTAAGCGGTCAAAAATGAAATCAATGACCAGTTTGCGGGTTTTCTCACGGTCAAACGCATGGCTGCACTGTGCCAGCGAAGCATCGACTAGGGCAACTATATCAAGACCCAACTCATTTTCAATGATGATTCTCAACGAACCTAATGCCGCTCGTCGCAACGCATAAGGGTCTTTATCGCCAGTCGGAATCAATCCGGCACTGAAAATTCCGGTTAAGGTATCAAGCTTATCTGCCAACGCGACAATCTGCCCAGTTTGGCTGGATGGTGTCGGGCTGCCTGATTGTTTAGGGTAGTAATGCTGCTCAATGGCCTCGGCAACTTCTTTAGGTTCGTTATCAGCCAAAGCATAATAACGCCCCATAATGCCTTGCAGATTGCCAAATTCGCCGACCATATCGGTCATCAGGTCTGCTTTAGCCAAGTGTGCCGCACGTTTTGCCCAATCAACATTCGCGCCGAGTTGGGTTGCTATCAATTCTGAAAGGACTATCACCCGCTGAGTTTTGTCTGCAAGCGTACCTAACTTTTCCTGGAAAACGATATTGGCTAGGCTTTCGACGCGATCTGCCAGAGATTTTTTTCGGTCTTGTTTCCAGAAGAATTCGGCATCAGTCAGGCGCGGTGTGATAACGCGCTCGTTTCCTTGTTTGATGGATTCTGGGCGAGTGCTTTCGATATTGCTGAAAGTAATAAAATAAGGCAACAAAGCACCACTGGCATTTTTAACCGGAAAATATTTCTGGTTGGTTTGCATGGTGGTTATCAGCACTTCCGCTGGTAATTCCAGAAAGCGTGGATCAAATGTTCCGGTAACAGGCACCGGCCATTCGTTTAATGCGGCAATCTCCTCCAGTAAATCGTCCTCAATGTAAGCTATCCCATTAACTGCTGATGCTGCAAGGTTAGCCTTGTCACGAATGAGCGCTTTTCGCTGTTCAACATCAACCATGACCTTACCCTGCTGATACAAGGTATCGGTATAAGCCTCTGGGCTGCTGATCGTGATGGTTTGCGGGGCATGAAAACGATGTCCAACTGTCGTCGAACGAGTCGTTAATCCAAGAATTTCGCATTCGATAACTGCATTTCCGTAAAGCAAAACCGCCCAATGCACAGGGCGAACGAATTCGGTGGCAAAACTGCCCCAACGCATTCGCTTTGCTATCGGCAAGGCCGAAATACTTTGGCGAATAATGTCAGGAATTAATTGCTCGGTTGCTTGACCTTTTACTGCTTGCTTATAAATCAGCCATTCGCCTTTGTCGGTTTTTAAGCGTTCCAGTTGATCGAAGGTCGTCCCGCAACTAGCGGCAAAACCTTCCGCAGCCTTGCTCGGTTTGCCATCTGGCGCATAAGCGGCTTGGATCGCTGGCCCACGTTTTTCAACTATTTTGTCTGGCTGCTGGGTAGACAGGTTTTCGACGAATACCGCTAACCGTCTTGGCGTAGCGTACGCTTTACTGCCAGAATAAGTCAGTTCTGCATCATTAAGCCCTTGTAACACGCCATCTAACAATGCTTGACTCAATTTGACCAGGGTTTTGGGTGGTAATTCTTCCGAACCTAACTCGAACAACAAATGTTTTGTAGCCATATTAAGCTCCCTGCCCTGAACACATAGGAAAACCCAGTGATTCCCTACGTTGATAATAGGCTTCTGCTACCGCCCTTGATAGCGTCCTAACCCTTAGGATATAGCGTTGCCGTTCCGTTACAGAAATCGCATGACGGGCATCCAGCAAATTGAAGGTATGGGAAGCCTTCAGCACCATTTCATAAGCGGGTAATGGCAAATCCAGCGCGATTAACTTTTGGCATTCCTGTTCATACGTATCAAAGCATTGGAATAAAAACGGGACATTGGCGTGATCGAAATTGTAAGCCGACATTTCGACTTCATTTTGATGGAACACATCCCCATAAGTCACGATTCCGTGCGGGGTTTTGGTCCAGACTAAATCATAAACACTTTTAACGCCCTGCAAATACATGGCAAGGCGCTCCAGACCGTAAGTTATTTCCCCAGTAATCGGTCTGCATTCCAATCCGCCAACTTGCTGAAAATAAGTAAACTGCGTCACTTCCATACCATTTAGCCAAACTTCCCAGCCTAATCCCCACGCGCCTAAGGTTGGTGATTCCCAGTTGTCTTCAACAAAGCGAATATCGTGTTCCAACAAATCGAAACCTAACTGTCGTAAGGAACCGAGGTAAAGTTCTTGGATATTGTCTGGCGAGGGTTTAAGCGCAACCTGATACTGGTAATAATGTTGCAGGCGGTTAGGGTTTTCGCCAAAACGCCCGTCAGTCGGGCGGCGCGAGGGCTGAACGTAGGCGACATTCCAAGGTTCAGGCCCTATCGACCGCAAAAAAGTTGCAGGATGGAAAGTTCCGGCACCGACTTCCTGATCCAATGGTTGTAATAAAATACAACCTTGGGCAGACCAGTAATCTTGCAAAGCCAGGATAAGTCCCTGAAAAGTTGATAAATCGTAGTTTGGGCTGGACACGTCGTGTGTGGGGATCGGCAATAAAAGGTGGGGAATTATAACGTAAAAACACCTTTTTTAGCAGGTTCTAAGTATCTCCTGGGCAATAGCCAAAACGTCACCCCTCTCTGGAATAGGACTAGTGAGAGAAATTTGTAAAAAAACTCACGTAAACTTTATCTCGAAGGTGTATTTAATCTTAGCAGTTCACACTTTAGTCCACTTTAGTATGCAGCCCAACACGGACTTCAGTTTTCGGCTTTTCTTCATCTTTAATGATAACTTGCAGCGACAATTCATTTGCAAGCTCTGTTTTTGGTGCATTCGCCGCTCTGCTGCCTGGCGATGTCGAACCAAGGCCTTCGCTCAAATTTATCTTCAACTTAAGATTATTAGGGGAATCAGAGTTTTGCAATGCCTCGTCAAGAGAAATAATACCTTCTTTATATAGCCTCAGCAGGTGGCTGTCAAAGGTCTGCATGCCAATGTTTTCGGATTTTTCCATGGCTTCTTTGATAGCATGTATATCGCCTTTATGGACTAAATCCCTGACTAACTGCGAGGCCAGTAAAATCTCAATGGCAGCTATCCGCTTACCTTCAAGCGTAGGAACTAAGCGTTGCGACACAAACGCTTTTAAATTCAATGATAAATCCATCAATAGTTGATTACGGCGTTCTTCCGGAAAAAAATTGATGATTCTATCCAATGCCTGATTGGAGTTGTTCGCATGTAAAGTTGACAGGCATAAATGCCCGGTTTCAGCAAAGGCCAAGGCGTGTTCCATGGTTTCCTGACTACGAATTTCGCCAATCAAGATAACATCGGGCGCTTGCCGTAACGTGTTTTTGAGTGCATCTTCATAACTTAGCGTATCAACCCCAACTTCGCGCTGATTGACCAGGGATTTTTTGTGCGGATGGATGTACTCAATCGGATCCTCAATCGTAATAATATGGCCTGAACTATTCGCGTTGCGGTGGTCTATCAATGCCGCCAACGAGGTTGATTTCCCCGAACCCGTGCCGCCGATAAACAAAATCAGGCCACGCTTCTCCATGATGACTTTTTTCAATACATCAGGCAACCCCAGCTTATCGGCATTGGGAATTTCCACCTTGATATTGCGGATGACCATCGAAAAAGTGTTACGCTGCTTAAAAATATTAATCCGAAACCGCCCTATGCCCTGCTCCGAAATAGCCAAATTTAATTCAGGTTGGTGTTCAAATGCCTTCTGCTGCTCGAAATCCATTAAGCTATAAGCGATTTCTTTCAATCGTTCTTTGGTAAGTTTGATGTTTTCCAAAGGCCGCAGTACACCCTGAAATTTAGCGGCGGGTGGCGCGTCGACGGTTAAGTACAAATCAGAACCATCGTTTTGAACCAGCAATTTTAAGTATTCTTTAAATTCCATAATCAGTTGTCTTTTAAAAATCAATAAGGTCAATTCTAGGTTATAAATCCAGAAGTTGAAGGCTGGTTAGCAAAAAATAAACAATCGCTAGTTTAACCCAAAGTATATCGAGGTTGATTAAAGGTAACCTCTAAAAATTCAAAAAACTCCTTCTCCCTTCGGGAGAAGGTTTGGATGATGGATTTAAAATTAATCAGTTACAACTATCACCATAGGCCTCTCCCAGAGGGAGGGCGGGGTAGAGATTCCCTAAAGATAAGTTTGTACTTGCTCCAGCATTCCTGATCGATCCATATAGAGTATCAACCCGCCTACGGCAATAACCCCGAAGATAATGGCAAAAGCAATTTTCCAATAACTGTAAGGCCGCTCGCCTTGTACTTGCCCTGTCCTGCCGTTGATAACAAAGCGGTAGGCTTTTTGCCGGTAACGGAACGCCGCAGACCAGACCGGCAACAGGCAGTGTTTGTTGGGTTAGCTCGTAGGGGGATTAGGCGCGCAAATCGTTTGCGTTTTGAATTATCACTTTTAGTTGGGCGTATCGTAATCCGCCGAATGAAAATTTGCACCCATGCGGCGGAATATACCCAGTGGGCACAAGCATCATGCCCGAAGAAAAATGGCTTATTTGATGTAGGTGATTTTGCGCGGCTAATCCGCCCTATTGATAGGGTATTTGTAATACGAGGAACATTTATGTCTGGATCATTTTTTGAGCGCATTACGGTTAGACAGCCATATTTGCCACGGCAAACCTTGCATTCGGGGGTTGCGCTATCCGGTGGAAACCATTCTTGAATGATTAAGTTCCGGCATGACTATTGAGGAAATTCTTTCGGATTATGAAGATTTGCAACGGGAAGATATTTTGGTTGCTCTGGATTTTGCTGCCAAATTGGCGCATGTCAAGCGGATTGAAGGCTTGGTTGCCGCTTGAAATTTTTGGTCGATGCCCAATTGCCTCGAAAACTTGCGGCGTTATTGCAAAGTTTTGGGCACGATGTTTTGCATACCCTGGATTTGCCTGATGCGAACCGAACATCGGATGCGCGGATAAATGAACTATCGGTTGCCGACCAACGTATTGTTGTGACTAAAGATGCCGATTTTGTTAACTCATTTTTAATATCCCAAGTACCTTACAAATTATTGCTGGTTTCAACGGGTAATATAGCCAATTCGAGACTTCTCACAAATTTTGAGGATAATTTATCATCCATTGCCACAGCATTAACGGCATGTGATTTTGTGGAGAGATTACACGAAGCCAGTTGATCGAGCACAGATAAGCAAGGTTGAATATATCTCCATAATCATGGCTTTTATTTTAGCAATGGGCGAATCTTTCAATCTATTTTATAATTCCAGCCTAAACGCAATAAAAACAACATTTTGAATAAACAGCAAAACTTAAGGTGAAACAATGACAACAATGGACGATAGAGACGGCCTGATATGGTTTGATGGACAATGGGTTAACTGGCGGGATGCCAAAGTCCATGTGTTGACGCATACCCTGCATTACGGTTGCGGCGTGTTTGAGGGTCTACGCGCTTATCATGCTGAAAAAGGCACAGCGATTTTTAAAATGCAGGAACATACCGACCGCTTGTTCCGTTCAGCGCATATCATGAATATGCCGATGCCGTTCAGCAAAGATGAAATCAACCAAGCGCAACGCGAAGCCATCTCCAAGAATAATCTGGATAGTGCCTACATCCGCACCATGTGCTTTTATGGCTCTGAAGGCATGGGGCTGAGGGCTGACAACTTGAAAGTCCATGTTATCGTCGCCGCCTGGATATGGGGCGCTTATCTGGGCGCTGAGAATATGGAAAAAGGCATCCGCATCCGCACGTCTTCTTATACCCGCAACCACGTCAACAGCACGATGTGCAAAGCCAAGGCTAACGGCAATTACATCAATTCAATCCTCGCCTTGCAGGAAGCGTTATCGACCGGCTATGACGAAGCCTTGTTGCTGGATCATGAAGGTTTCTGCGCGGAAGGCAGCGGCGAGAACCTTTTCATCGTCCGCAATGGCAAGCTGTATACACCGGAAACCACGTCTGCATTAGAAGGCATTACCCGTGATACCCTGATGACGATTGCTGCTGATCAAGGTTTAGAAGTTATCGTAAAACGCATTACCCGCGATGAGGTGTATGTGGCTGATGAAGCGTTCTTTACAGGTTCTGCGGCGGAAGTTACGCCGATTCGGGAATATGATGGTCGTGCTATTGGTAATGGCGGACGTGGCCCTATCACGGAAAAATTACAAGCATTGTATTTTGATTACGTGCATGGACGTAAATCTGACCATACTGAATGGCTGACTTACGTCGCCTAACTGCTTACTAACTACTACAAACAAACGGTGAGGATTTTAGTCGTAGGGCCATCTTGGGTTGGCGATATGGTGATGGCTCAAAGCCTGTTCATGTCGCTGAAAAAATCCTTTCCAGATTGCCTTATTCACGTATTGGCCCCTGTTTGGTCGTTACCTTTGCTGGAACGGATGCCAGAAGTTTCAAAGGCGATCGTCATGCCTTTGAATCATGGGGAGTTTTGCCTGATGACCCGAATCAAAGTTGGTCGGCAATGTCGGTCAGAAGGCTATGATCAAGCCATTGTCCTGCCAAACTCCTGGAAATCCGCGCTCATTCCATTTTTTGCCAATATTCCCCAGCGTACCGGGTATCGTGGCGAATGCCGCTGGGTCTTACTTAATGATATAAGACGGCTGGATAAAAATGCAATTACGATGACAGTCCAGCGCTTTGTTGCTTTGGGTCTACCCGAAAATGCCCCACAGCCGCCTTATTATCAACAACCTAGTCTACCCAACAACAAAACCGGCCAGGAAAAAGTTATCCAGAAATTTGGTTTAACCCTGACTGATAAGGTCCTCGTCTTGTGCCCAGGCGCCGAATACGGCCCTTCCAAACGTTGGCCAGCCGACTATTTTGCCAAAGTTGCCCAGGCAAAAATCCAGCAGGGCTGGCAAGTATGGTTAATGGGTTCGGAGAAAGATAAAGAATCAGCAGTAGCAATTAACTCACTAACAAACCAGCAATGTCGAGATTTTATCGGACAAACATCATTAACCGAAGCGGTTGATCTTATGTCCTTGGCTAATACAATAGTCGCCAATGACTCGGGCCTCATGCACCTAGCCGCAGCATTGGATAAAACTGTCATCGCCATTTATGGCTCAACACCGCCAGAATTTGCACCGCCACTTTGTAATAAAGCCCAAACCGTCACTTTAAACCTCCCCTGCTCGCCTTGTCGGCAACGTATTTGCCCGCTATATCCCGTCGGACACCCAGAACATACACAATGTCTGACAGGCATAACACCCGAACGAATTCTTGAACTTATTGGCAATTGAACCTCTCTATGCGTATCGCCATCGTCAAACTTTCCGCATTGGGGGACATTATTCACGCTATGGTTGCGTTGCAATTCATCAAACAACATGCGCCCGATATTGAAATTGACTGGATTGTAGAGGAACGGTTCGCTGGTATTTTGCAGCATAACCCAGATATTTCACAGATATTTACTGTCAATCTCAAGGCTTTAAAAAATAATAAACTGGCGATTTTTGAGGAGATAAAAAAAATTCGCTACTTTGCGAAGAATCATTATGATTTGGTTATTGATGCCCAGGGACTCATTAAATCGGCAGTTACCGCCCGTTTGCTTGGCAAAACAGTGGCGGGTTTCAATGCAGATTCCATCCGAGAAAAAGCTGCCTCTTGGTTTTATAATGTGAAAGTGGCTTGTGCTTATGATGAAAACACGATTGATAGAAATGCCTTGGTATTATCAAAACCACTCGGTTTTAGCATCACAAGCGATCAGATATTGGGTAAAAAACCTTTTTTATATTCCAATAATACTAATCCGGAACTTGATGAGTTTTTCCAAAAAAACCGCAAAGTAATTGTATTTGTTATCGGTTCGACTTGGGAAAGCCGGAACTATCCACCTGAGAAATTCGTAAAAATAGCGCAGGATTTGCAGGAAAACTGCCTTGTCGTATGGGGTAGTGAACAGGAAAAGCACAAAGCGGACTGGATGTCCAAGCAATGTACTAGCATAAAAGCGTTGCCTAAGTTAGACTTGAATGATCTAAAGGCGGTGGTTGCCAAAGCTGATTTGCTAGTTGGTAACGATACTGGGCCAACGCATATCGCTTGGGGCTTAAACAAGCCATCCATTACGATTTTTGGACCAACACCGATCAGCCGAGTTTATCAAACGGATATAAATGAGGTAATAAAGTCCCATTCAACGGTTAATCCTTACAAACTTAATAAACAGGATTACTCGATTAGGGACATAGACGAACGAATCATTGTTGATCAGGCAATACAATTGTTATCTAACCACCAAAACACAAAAGAAAACCACCTACATGATACGACAAGCTGAACCCTATCAAACTTTACTCGGAATTCTTAAGCACAGAGATAAGCTATCCGCTTCGGAATTGAAAAAAGTTGAACGAGTGAAGAAGACATCCGTTGCCGAAAGTTTACCTCAATTGCTGGTTAAACTGGGTTTATGCTCAGAGCTTGACGTCGCCGATGCTTTTGTTGAAGCGGGTCAGTTCGAGAAAGTAAAGCCAGAACAGTATCCGATGGAAACACAACTCCCTGAAAGCGTGTCCTTACGTTTTCTCAAACAATACCATCTGATTGGTTTGAGCCACGATGAGCAGTCAATAGCGGTTGCCATGATGGATCCAGAAGACGAATTCGTCGTAGATGCGCTAAAGTTAGTAACCGGAAAAAATATAGTCGTCAAAGTGGGGTTGCTTTCAGAAATAGATGCGGCGCTGGAAGTTCAATACGGAGAAGGTCGCTCAGCAATGGATAAAACCATTGACGATCTTAATGTTGACGATATTGGTGAGGAAGACCTGGAACACCTGAAAGATCTGGCCAGTGAAGCACCGGTCATCAAGATGGTTAACCTCATTATGCAACGGGCGATAGAAACCAGAGCCTCGGATATTCATATTGAACCTTTTGAACAATCTTTAAAAGTTCGGTTACGCGTGGATGGCGTATTGAAGGAAATTGATGCGCCGTCGGTCAAGTCAACTGCCGCCGTAATCTCGCGCATCAAAATCATGGCGAAACTTAACATTGCTGAAAGAAGGCTACCGCAAGACGGCCGTATCAAGGTGCAAATGTTGGGTAAAGAACTGGATTTGCGGGTTTCGACAATACCGACCATGTACGGTGAAAGCGTCGTTATTCGTCTTCTTGACAAAGAAAACACCGTATTTGATTTTGCCGCCCTGGGTTTTCAAGGCAGGCATTTGCAACAGTTTATCGATGTGTTATCCATGCCGCATGGCATTATCCTGATTACCGGGCCGACCGGTAGCGGTAAATCGACTACCATGTACGCGGCATTAAAGCAGTTGAATACTTCGGAACGGAAAATCATCACGGTTGAAGATCCGGTGGAATATCAAATGGAAGGTGTCAACCAAATCCAGGCTAAACCACAGATCGGCTTGACGTTTGCCTCGGCACTCCGCTCCATCGTCCGTCAAGACCCCGATGTCATCATGATTGGTGAAATGCGCGACCTGGAAACCGCGCGGATCGCCGTGCAATCAGCCCTTACCGGACATTTAGTGCTATCAACCTTACATACCAATGATGCAGCCGGTGGTGTCACCCGTTTGCTGGATATGGGGCTGGAAGAGTACTTGCTGACTTCCACAGTGAATGGCATCTTGGCACAACGTCTGGTGCGGAAACTCTGCCCAGACTGTAAAACACCGTATCAAGCATCGCCCGAAGTCATTAAAGAACTGCGGTTACGCCGGTTTGCTCCTGTCGGTGACATTACTTTATACAAGCCTGTGGGCTGCTCGTCTTGTGGCGGTATGGGCTATCGTGGTCGTATGGCGATTATCGAATTCTTGCAAATGACTGATCCCTTGCGCAAGTTAATCATGGCGCATGAAGAAGCGGGAGTTATCCAAAAACTTGCCGTCGAAGAAGGCATGTCAACCATGTTTGAGAATGGCCTTACCAAAGCCATTCAGGGTGTCACTACAATAGAAGAAGTTATGCGCGTTACTTCGGAAAACTGATCGGAAGCCTGATATGTCCTTGTTCAAATACAAAGTCATCAATAGTTCTGGCGAAACCGAGGAAAGCATCAGGGATGCCAGCGATGAGCAAGCGCTGATATTATTGTTACAATCAGAAGGTTATATACCTATCAGTGTGGCTCCTGCCACAAGTAGGTCGTTTTTAGGGCTAGGGTTAGGTGGAAAACAAAGCAAATTATCACAAAAAGACATCGGCCTGTTTACTGGCGAGCTGGCAACCTTGCTGGAATCTGGCTTACCGTTGGATAAATCCTTATCGGTTTTAATCGACCTCACAGACGATAATGAACGGCTGAGCAAGCTCATCGGCAAAGTACTGGAGAAAGTCAAAGGCGGCTCGTCATTGGCTGATGCCTTGGAAAAGCAGACGGGAATTTTTTCCAAATTCTACTTAAATATGCTCCGTGCCGGTGAAGCGGGCGGCAATTTAGGTGATGTGCTGACGCGTTTGTCGGAATATCTGGAACGCTCCCAGGAATTAAAGGATACCGTCAGCACCGCCTTGATCTATCCTGCTATCTTGTTGGTCATGTCTCTGGCGTCATTATTTGTGATGCTAACTTTTGTGGTGCCGCAATTCACGGAAATGTTTGAAAGTGCGGGTAAGGCATTGCCAGTATCTACACAGATTGTTGTCGGGCTGGCAGAATGGTTACAAAAATACTGGTGGATTTTGCTTGGCGCAGTTATTTTTGCGTCCAGTTACATGAAATTCCAGATGGCAGACCCGGTCAGCAAAAAAAGGTGGGATGGCATTTTTTTAAAGCTTCCCTTGGCTGGAACCATCATCCTGCATAAAGAAACCGCAAATGTTAGTCGGACGCTGGGAACTTTATTGGGCAATGGCGTTTCCATACTTTCGGCGATGGTTATCGTGCGTGAGACCGTAGACAATCTTGTGTTAGCGGATGCCATACAAATTGCCGAGGAGCAGTTAAAACAGGGCAAACATCTGTACGATGCTTTACACGACAAAAATATTTTCCCCAAAATGGCGATGCAAATGATCAAAATGGGTGAAGAAACGGGGCGCTTGGAAGAAATGTTACTTCGCGTCGCCACAATATATGATAAACAACTACGGGTATCCATTGCACGGATGCTGGCATTGCTGGAACCCGCTTTAATCATCACATTAGGACTCATGATCGCTGGCATTATTGTGTCAATCTTGCTGGCGATATTGAGCGTTAACGATTTGGCTTTTTAACGGACAAGACTATGAAACAACTCAACAACAAACAAACAGGTTTCACTTTGCTGGAATTACTGGTCGTATTGGGCATTATTGCCATGCTGGCTGGCTTGGTAGGGCCACAAGTGATGAAACACATGGGCGAATCTAAAGTCAAGGCTGCCAAAGTGCAAATAGAAGATCTCTCCCAGACACTGGATATGTACAAACTCGATGTCGGCAGCTACCCGACTTCGGAACAAGGCTTGAATGCGTTGATTGAAAATCCTGGTGACATACAGCGTTGGAATGGCCCTTATTTACGGAAAGCCAAAGTGCCGCTTGATCCGTGGCAACAAGAATACAAATATACTTCACCTGGCGAACACGGCAAGTTTGACATATCGTCACTGGGTGCAGACAGCAAAGAAGGCGGTGACGGCGAGGATAAAGACCTGGCTAGCTGGGAATAATTAAGTAACGTTCGTATTGAGTAGGATGCTTCCACGGTTAAAAGCCCTTCCTTTCTTTGGGGGCTTCCAAGCAGAGCAGAACCATCAGGCTTGGGATAAAGAGGAGTCGACGCTCTATATGCAGGAACTGCGAAATTCCGAGACTGTGATTAAGCACAGCGTAACAAAAGACCAGCATACTGGATTTACTCCCGCTTCAAGCAAAGGTTTTAGTTTGCTTGAAATGATTCTAGTCCTGTTTGTTGTGATACTGGGTTTTTCTGTTGTAGGGCTCAATATTTCTTCTGGAAATGACGCGACCAAACTCCAGTCTGCTGCCAGAGATATGGTATCTGCCCTGCGTTTTGCCAAAGGGCAAGCGCTTATTTCCCATAAGGAAACAACGGTAGCACTTGATCTTAACGAAAACAGCTATACCGTAAGCGACCGAGAAAAGGTGTACACCATCCCCGACACCATAGCGCTGACCGTTGTCACCGCTCAAGAAGAGCTGAACGGGAAGGGGCTGGCTAATATCCGGTTTTTTCCCGATGGCTCGTCCAGCGGTGGACGCATCAAGTTGGAGATGAATTCAGCTATCTGGCAAATTGACATCAATTGGTTAACAGGACAGGTCGAACTTGAAAGCAAGTAAGATAACAAAGCAACAAGGCTTTTCACTACTGGAAATTCTTATCGCTTTTTCGATTCTGGCACTGTCCCTAGGTATTCTGCTAAAAATATTTTCCGGCGGTGTTAATACCGCTGTTGTTGCTGAGGACTATACAATTGCTGTGCAAATTGCTGAATCACTCATCGCGAAAACGGGGTCGGAAATACCGTTAAAAGATCATCAAAGCTCAGGTGATGAAAATAAAAAATACCATTGGTCGCTGAGCATCAGCCCTTTCTTCCTGAGTGGCGAAGGCATTGACCCTAAAGCTGCAACTGCACAACTTTTTAAGATCAATGTGACGGTAAACTGGGGAGATGGCCAGAATGATGACCGTCAAATCCAGTTAACCACCTTAAAGCTGGCTGCGAAAAGTAATGCAGCATCGTAAACCCAATACGGGTTTTACCCTGATAGAAGTCCTCATCGCCATGACGCTGCTCGGCATCATGGTCGTCTTATTGTTTAGTAGCATGAAAATTTGCGCGGATAGCTGGCAAAAAGGTGAAGACAAAATAACCGAAGTCAATGATGTTGCGGTTGTGTATCAATTTTTCCAGCATCACCTAAGCACGGCAAAACCCTTGTGGAATGATTTTAATGAAGAAAGCAGAACCTTTGCTTTTCAGGGTAAAAACCAAGAATTACAGTTTGTTTCAGCGTTTCCTGCCAGTGCTAAAAAATCAGGCTTACAACTGTTTTCGTTGAAATTAATCAAGGACGGCGATGAACAAGTCATTCAAGTCTCAATAACGCCGTTTTATCCGGTGGCAGAAGGTGAAGAATGGCGCAAGGAAGAGGTGGACTTGTTACGACATGTCCGTAATTTTACATTAAGCTACTATGGACCTGCGGGTATTGATGGTGAAACTGAGGCCACATGGCAAGATGACTGGCTAGAGAAGGAAACGCAACCTCGCTTGGTCAAAATTAAGATTGAGCGGGATGACGACAACTTCTGGCCGGAAATGGTAGTTGAACTCAAGTCAATGGGAACTTCAACTAACTTAACTGACGAAGACCAAGCGGGAGCAGAGACGAATGCAATGGGGGTTCCGTGAGAGCTCAACAACAGATGGATAGGAAAAGCAGCCGTTCTAAGGTAAAATCCAAGCCCAATGGTTTTGCCCTAGTACTTGTTTTATGGGTATTAAGCCTATTAACTATTATGGCTGGTAGCTTTGCCCTGACTATGCGCAGGGAATCTACCGTTGTCGCTGGTATTAAGGATAATGCCGGTGCTGTGGCAGCCGCAGAAGCGGGGATTGCCGCCGCTGAAATGATGCTGCTTGATCCTGATCAGAATAAGCGTTGGCGAGCCGATGGTAACATTTATCAACTGGATTTTGGCAGCACAAAAATCCGGCTACGGCTATTGTCAGAAGCGGGTAAAATTGACATTAATAAAGCCGAACTGCCCTTGTTACAAGGTCTACTGGCGCAAGCGCCAGTAGAAGAAGAGCAGCAGGCCAAACTGATCGGTGCTATTGTCGATTGGCGCGACCAAGACGACCTGCTTAGTATAGAAGGAGCTGAAAAGAAAGAATATAAGGATGCAGGGAAAAAATATCAACCACGAAATAAACCCTTTCAAACAGTGGAAGAGCTACAGATGATTTTAGGAATGGATGAGCAGGTGTTCAACTGGCTTGAACCCATCATCACCGTTTATTCAGGTCAAGCGCAAGTCAATCTTAAGTTAGCCTCAAGCAAAGTTTTAAAAGCCTTGCCTAACCAAGATGCTTCTTTGGTAGACACTTTTATTGCCGCTAGACTTGAGAGTGCAAAAAACGATCTACCTGCGCCGGAATTTCAATTGGGCTTGGGTGGTGTTAGTGGGGCATCCGCCCCAAATGAGACGGTAACTATTGTTTCTGAAGCGCGGATGACTGATGGAGCAACCGCTGATGACACAAGCCCTGATGAAAACAGCGCTGTAGTTATTGCCACAGTGGCGAAATCAGACGCTAGCCAATCAGTATCACTTGATGGCACTCCGCCAGAACCATTTAAGATTTTAAAATGGCAACGCAACCCTGCAAATGAAGAGTCATTATTTACCGAAGCAATGAGCGAATTATTAGTAAAACAATATGCAGAACCTGAACTCGGCGGTTGATCTAGATTATAAAAAGTTCTTCCGCTGGTGGAAACGCGAACTTAGCTTCCTAATCCCAGGCAGAATTAAACAACTTATCAGTGACCAGCACGGCATAATCGTCGTGCGCCCGGCAGAAAAGCAATTTGCCTTGAGTTACTGGTATGAAGGCCAGGAAGAACCGCTTATAAAACTGGATCGGGATGATGCGGGGATAGCTAAATACAAGGAAATGCTGTTGGCCGACGAACGCTTGCAAAAAGCCAGCTTAATTTTCCGGTTAACCAAAGAACACGCTATTCAAAAAGAGCTCTCATTACCTGTCGCCGCCAAAGAAAATCTCTACCAAGTCGTTAGTTACGAACTATCTCGATATTCGCCATTCAGCGTTGATCAAGTGTATTTCGCTGTTAAAGCGTTGGATGTGGTTAATGAACCTGGGCAAATCAGGGTTATGCTAATTCTTGTCGCTCGAGAAATGCTTGATAGCATCTACGCAGATCTCAAGGCTTTTGGCATGGTTCCAAAATTTGTGGATTATGAAGACACCCCCAACGACCTTGATGAAAACGAAGAACCCTACAACTTGTTGCCGGAAGAGTTGCGTGAAAAAACAGGCAAGACAGAAAAGTTAATCCATGCCTCTTTAATCGGTTTGGTGTCACTGCTAATGGTGGCAGCCTTGGCCTTGCCCGTCTGGTTTGAATATCGTTCGGTCAACGCCTTACAAGAAAAAATTGATGGCATTGAAAAAGAAGCCAAAAACATCAAGGCATTACAAGCTGAAGTTGACGCATTGGTCGACGAAACTAAACAGTTGATTGAGAAAAAAACCGAAAAACCGCCAGTTGTGGCAGTTCTTGATACCCTGAGCAAACTCATAAAGGACGATACCTGGCTGGCTTATGGGCAGTATGCGAGTGGGCAATTGCAGATACAAGGCGAATCACCTACGGCTTCGACACTGATTTCAGTTTTGGAAGCCTCTGATATTTTCGCCAATACAAAATTTGTCTCGCCGGTCACGCGCGACAATGTGACCAAGTTGGAACGCTTTCAGATTACCGTTGATATTACTAAGGCAGGTGAAATTATCAAGCCAGGAGATGAAAATGGAACTGAGCAATAACCTTCAAACCCAGCGCTGGCTGGCTGTAGGTCTACTGGCATTTATCGTATTGCTGGTGGGTTTGATTATTGTTGTACCTATCATCAGTAAAGGGCTAGAACTGCATGAAACCAAAGAAAACCTAGCCTTTACCCTGAAAAAATATGAGAAAATCCTGGCCGGTAAAGGTGCGGTAGTCAGTAATATTGAAGCGATAAAACAGCAACATCAAGATCAAGGTTATTTTAACAACCAAGGCACTAGCGCCCTCGCCTCCGCGCAAATGCAGGAGTTTATTAAACAAACAATAGTCCAGGCAGGTGGTCAACTGAGCAGTACCCAAGTGCTTCCATCCACCAGCAAAGATAAATTCAACCGTATTACCGTTAGCGTCAGAATGACAGGTAACATCGAAGTCTTACGAGCGGTGCTATACAAACTGGAAACCTCCACGCCACTAATGGTGATCGACCAACTGGATATAAGACCGATGCGCAGCATCAGAAACCGGCTGACCCGCCAGATTGAGCCTAGCAATGGATTGAACATCAATTTTCAGGCCATCGGTTTCATGAGGGCGCAGCCGCAATGAACATAAAGCTGATCAAATTCCTCGGCGTACTTTGCGCCGCCTTGTGTTTCATTATTATTTGCGAATGGTTATATGCCATCTACGCTCAAAATCAATTACTGGCATCCATTCAAGCCGTCGATAAGCAAAAAAAGTCGGCCATAGAATTGCCCTCAATAGAACTAACCAAGCAACCCGAATCCAGCTATGTGGACTTGGTTGCCAGACCCTTGTTCATCCAAGGCAGAAAACCGGTTAATGAGCCTAGTGCCGTGACAACACCTGTTACCACAGCAACAGAAAACTTTAACTGGGCGCTTAATGGCGTTTATACACACAAGAAAAGCCTGTACGCACTATTTAGCCGGACGACCGCCAAAGTTGCCAAAGACAATTACCGAAAAGTCACTAAAGATAATGATATTGACGGTTGGAAATTGACAGAAATACACAATGATAAAGTGGTGGTCAGCCAGGGCGGCAAACAAAAAGAATTGCCCTTGAGAAAGCCTAAACCGAAAAATCCAGCAAACAATATGGGCAGCGCAATAGCTACGCCTCCGATGCCCGGTCAACAACCGGGTCAACCGTTCGCGCCTAACCAACAGCCCATACCCATACCTGAGCAAATGCCAGAGCCAGAGCCCATCCCAGAACCCATCCCTGAGCCTGAACCCATGCTCGAACCAGAGCTAATACCAGATGATTCCAGTGAACCCTTCTTCGAGAATAGTGAGAATGAACAATTTCAATAATATGAACAAGGCAGTTTGTCTAACGGTCTTGGGCTTAATGCTGTCAAGCTGCGAGCTATTAGGCCCCAAACGGGCGGCGAAGATACCGCTTACCCCTGTACTCAAAGAACGCGCAAGCAGTCTCGAAGACAGCGTTACCTTTAAAGAGCTGCAAAACAAACCGCCAGTTAACGATGCCTTAAAGTCCAAGATCGAGCTGTATCCGGCACGGGATCGCTTCGCACCCCAAACGGAAAGCCACAGGCGTAGCACCAAAACCGGAGGTCCAGGCACCTACAGCCTGAATTTTGATGACGCAGATTTAGGCGAGGTCGCCAAAGTTATCTTAAGTGACATCCTCGGACAAAACTACGTTCTCAGCCCCAAAGTGACCGGCAAGGTAACGTTAAATACGTCTGAACCGCTTTCCAAAGAGGAACTCCTACCTACCCTGGAAATGGTCTTGGGCATGAACAATGCCGCCTTAGTCAAAGACGGCAAAATTTATCATATCGAACCCAAAGCAGAAGCCTTGTATAGCTCTACTATTGCCGGAGATAGCACAGGGTTTCAATCTCGAGTCATTCCCATACGCAATGTCGCCGCCCAAGAAATCGCCGATATTTTAAAGCCGATTGTGCATGAAAAAACCATCCTGAATGTAGACAATAACCGCAACAGCTTGATGGTACAAGGCACCGCTGACGAGCTGGCACGGGTTATGGATATGGTCAGCACCTTTGACATTGACGTGTTAAAAGGCCGGTCTTTTGCCTTGTTTCCCCTCAACCACGTGGAGCCAGACAAAATCATAGAAGAGTTGGAAACTGTTTTTAACACCTCATCCGGCAAGGAAGACAGCGAATTTTTCCGCTTTCTGCCGATTGAGCGCATGAATGCCGTCTTAGCCATCACCCATCAGGCCAGTTATCTGCGTGATATTGAAAACTGGGTATTCCGGCTGGACAGGGCGAACACCGAATCCGGCGGCGGTGTCAATGTGTACAAAGTACAGCACATGGATGCCGAAGAACTGGCAGGTACGCTCAGTGAAATTTTTACCGGTGCAGCACCTCGGGATAAATCGGCAAAAGTGGCCGCAGGGAAAAAATCGGCCGAAGTTAGCAATAAAGATTCCACTGATGGCAGTCAACCAACGGGGAAGACCTCTGTCAGCCGTAAAAAAAGTAAGCCAGAAGGTTCAAGGAAAGCTAGCGGCTCAGGAGGCGGCTCTGATGATAATGAGACAAAAATTGTCGCGGATATAGCCAATAACTCTTTGGTTATTATTGCAACGCCTCAGGAGTACGGAAAGATACTACCGATTATAAAGCAGTTAGATATCATGCCACTACAAGTCTTGATAGACGCGACGATTGTTTCTGTAACACTAACTGATAAATTACAATATGGTATATCTTGGTACTTAAAAAACGGACCAGGCAATGATGCTATCGGCAGCAACAAAGGCACACTTGGTACGACGGATACCGCAGGAACGGGAGCCGTAGCTTTAGGAACCGCTGCTCAAGCCGCCGCTGCCGCTGCTACAGGTGGATTGAGCACTGTTTACAGCTCGGGGTCTATAAAAGCGCTTTTAGACGCGGAATCCAATTTAAATAATATCAATGTAATTTCATCCCCCTCATTAATGGTTTTAAATAATCAAGAGGCTACAATACACGTAGGTGATGAAATATCGTTAACAACTGGCAATGTTGGTAATCTTGCCAACCCAAGTGTAGGAAACCCAACCAGTGGCAGTGGTAACCTTCTTACTCAAAACCAGCAGCGTAAGACCGGATTGACTTTAACCGTTACACCCCGGGTAAACGCGAACGGCATGGTCATTATGGATATCAAACAAACTGTTGAAGATGTTGACAACAACAATCGCACCGCTGGCGGCAATCCTACTATCTTATCAAGAGAAATTGAGAGTTCTGTCGCTGTACAAACTGAAGAAACGCTTGTCCTTGGCGGTTTAATTAGAGATCAAAATTCGAACACTAAGAATGGGATACCTTTTTTACACGAATTGCCGCTTATAGGGTCATTGTTTGGAGCTACTTCAAAAAACGAAAATAAAACAGAATTAGTCATATTAATTACCCCTCGCGTAGTCAAAACAAAACAAGATGCCAGAATCGTTACCGATGAATTCAAAAGAAAGCTGAGTGGAATCTACTACGATCCAACAAAACCAAAGAAAAAAGAAAAGTGGTGGACAACACGGGAATGGTAATCTGCCCCGTCCGGCTGAAGACCTTGCGAAGGCTGGATACCCCTCATCATCCCACAAGCAATTTAGTAATAAGCGGCGTAGTTGGATTAGCCGAAGACTTCCACGCGGGACGGGGTTTGTAACCGAACGCGTGACGGGGTATGTTACCCCGTTACTCACGTTTTGCCGACGATGCCGTTTTTGAACCACGTTGAAACCCTGCGAACGGGGCAACATGCCC